>CANQNI010000054.1 GCA_947625175.1 uncultured Eubacteriaceae bacterium
GTTATAGTCCCACCTACTCCACCAGAAATCGCTTGAACACTAAAAGCCATTCTAAAAATCTGAACAATTCCCGGTCCTAAATTTCTAAAATTATATATTATAACGATTAATCCACAAGCAACATAAAATACTGCCATAAATGGAACTATTAATTCACAAACTCTTCCTATTGATTTAATTCCACCTAACAGAACTAATCCGACTAAAATAACTAAGATTATTCCAATAAAAACAGGAGAAATATGTAAAGTAGAACTTAGAGCAGTTGAAATTGAATTGGCTTGAGTCATATTTCCAATTCCAAAAGATGCTCCAATAGTAAAAATAGTAAATAAAATGGCTAAAATTTTTCCCAGCCACTTGATTTTAAAGCCTTGTTGAAGTGTATACATTGGACCACCGGCCATTTTACCTTCAGCATTAATAATTCGGAATTTAACAGCTAAAGTTGATTCAGCATATTTTGTTGAAAGGCCAAAAAATGCCGATAACCACATCCAGACAACAGCTCCTGGTCCACCAAGAACCATAGCAGTTGCTACTCCAACTATATTTCCTGTTCCAATAGTAGCAGCAAGTGCTGTCATAAGAGAAGCAAAAGGAGAAATATCTCCTTCGTCTTTAGAAGTATTCTCTTGTTTACTAAATACCTGTTTTAAAGCATATGGTAAATTTCGCCAAGGTAGAAATTTTAATCTGAATGTTAAATAAACCCCAGTACCAACGAGAAGCGTCAGCATTATTGGGCCCCAGACAAAATCATTAATAACTGATACAATCTCTTCAATTCTCAAATTTATCCTCTTCTCATTTAATTTTCCCAGGCCTTTTTAACTGCTTGAGCGACTTTTGGAGTAACCCTAGAATCAAAAGGTTCTGGTAAGATATGATTTTCGTCCAATTCCTCTTCGGATAATACATCAGCAAGTGCAAAAGCAGCTGCTGTTTTCATGGCTTCTGTAATAGCTTCAGCTCTAGCATCTAATGCCCCTCTAAAGACTCCAGGAAAAGCTAAAACATTGTTAATCTGATTAGGATAATCACTTCTTCCAGTTCCTACTATAAAAGCTCCAGCTTCCTTAGCCAGATTAGGATTAATTTCGGGATCAGGGTTGGCCATAGCAAAAATAATAGGCTTTTTATTCATTAATTTAACTTTTTCTTTATCTAAAATGTCTTTAATCGAAACTCCAATAAAAACATCAGCACCATTAATTGCATCTTTCAGATCTCCAAGAATCTTACGGGGATTAGTAATTTCTGCTAACTCTTTTCTACTTTGATCTAACGTTAAATCTTCAGGATTTATTATTCCACGGGAATTTAAAATGATAATATCTTTAATACCTAAATTTAACAACATCTTGGCTATAGCAGTTCCAGCTGCTCCAGCACCGTTAATAACAACTTTTAGATCTTCTAATTTAGTTTTTCTTAATTTATTAGCATTAATTAAAGCTGCTGAGGTGACTATAGCAGTTCCATGTTGATCGTCATGGAAAACTGGAATATTTAAATCTTTTATTAATTGCTCTTCAATTTCAAAACAACGTGGTGCTGAAATATCTTCGAGATTAATACCACCTATTCCTGGAGCTAAAATTTTAATAGTTTTTATTATTTCTTCTGTATCATTAGTATCCAGACAAATTGGAATAGCATCAATGCCAGCAAATTCATTAAATAAAACGGCTTTACCTTCCATAACGGGTAAAGCGGCTTTTGGACCAATATCACCAAGACCTAGAACTGCAGAACCATCTGTAATGATGGCTATAGTATTTCCTTTTCCTGTATATTTATAAACGTCTTCTTCATTTTCATAAATTTTCATACAAGGAGCTGCAACTCCAGGCGTATATGCTGTACTTAATTTGTCTTTACTGTCAACTTTAACTTTAGAGACAACTTTTAATTTCCCTTTAAGTTTTTCATGTTCTTCTAAAGCTTTCTTATTGTAATCCATCCTCTAACCTCGGTAGATATTTTCTTAAAAATACTAAAATTAAACCATTAAATAAACCCGTTAAAAATCCGATTATCATTAAATAAAATCCATATGAATAAAAAAGTGAAAATGTTTGCGTTACTAAGGTTGCTACTAATAATTGACCTAAGTTATGACTTATTCCTCCAGTAATACTAATTAAGATTAAATTAAATTTATATCTATATAATATAATCATCAGGCTAAAACTGACTAAAGCACCTGTTAAAGAATAAATAATACTGCTAAAACTTCCAAAGAGAAATCCAGCCAGTAAAACTCTAGCTAAAATAACCATTAAAATATCTTCAGGTTTATAATCCTGTAACATTAACAAGGTAACAATATTTGTTAGACCCAATTTGGCTCCAGGTACTGGAAATGGATTAGGAATTAAAGTTTCAATATAACTTAAGACTAAAGCTAAACATGTAAACAGACCAAGTCTAACAATTCTTCTCGTTTTCACTTTTGAACAACCTCAAATATTAATCCATGTGGAAGACAAGCTATAGTCTCACCAACATTACTAATAGGACTTGAGTTTACACAAATTTGATTTGGACAATTAGCAGAGATAATATCTGCTGAACCATTTCTAATAACCAGAATATTTTCTTCATCGGAAAAATTATAGGTTTTTTCTAGATCCTGATTTAAATTCAGTTCATCTATAACTTCATTATTTTTGGATACCCTAATAAATTTTCCTGGAACTCTAAAAGTATAAAAGAAAATAGCAGCAATAATAATAAATAAAATTATTAAAAGTAAAAGTATCCAGTCCTTTTTTTTAAATTTATTTATCATATTTAATTTTTTTTTATTGACAATAATTAATAATTTTTTTATACTTAAATTCTGAGTTTATTTGCGAGAGTGTTGGAACCGGAAGACAAGCGCGTTTCAGAGGCGCGTGCAAATTTTGCGTGTGGGTTCAAATCCCATCTCTCGCACCATTTATTTTAACCTTCTCATTTTCCCATATTCTTTTAACTTATATATTTTACTTAATTTTTTTGAACTTGTTACATCTTTTGATAAAATATTAAAAGTAATCGATTAAAATTTTGAAATTAAGGAGTTAAAAATTGAATAAAACTTTAGTAGCTTATTTTTCAGTAACAGGAACAACAGCAAAGATAGCTGATCAGATCGCTACAGCCGCTGATGCTGCTTTATTTGAAATTGAACCGGTTATTCCTTATACAAGAGAAGATATTAACTGGAGAGATAACAATAGTCGTGCTAATAAAGAGCATGCTGATCAGAGTCTCCGGGTTGAAATTAAAGATAAAGTTGTAGGAATGGAAGATTACTCAACTTTAATTATCGGATTTCCAATATGGTGGCATACCTGTCCAAATATTATTAGAACTTTCTTAGATAGTTATGGACTAGATCATAAAAAAATTGCTCTATTTGCAACATCTGGAGGTAGTGGCATTAGTCAAGCTGAAAAAGAATTAAAAGCTATTTGTCCTTCTTCAGTTGAATGGCTACCAGGAAAAGTATTTAATAATAACCCTGGTAATGCAGTAATTAGACAATGGGTGAATTCTTTAGGTCTTTAAATTGAAAAAACCAAGTCTTCTCATTTTATTAATTGGACTTTTATTATGTGTTACAGGATGCAGTAACAACAGTTCTGTTGAACCTATTGACCAGAAAGCTCTAATCGGAACCTGGCAGACGGAAAATGATGTTGAAAAAGCGACTTTAATTCTAAAAGAAGATAATTCTTTTAGTTTTGAAGGAACGGGTTTTGGTAACGAAGAACATAGTGAAGTTACCTTAACTGAATTGGGAAATTATACTATTGAAGGAAATCAGTTAATTCTAAATATTGAAGATGTTAAAAGCAGCGGACTAGAATATGAAGATTTTCAAAGTGAGAATCTTGGAAATCTAGTATTTTATATGGAATTAAGTGATGAAGATACTGAACTCAATTTAACTGAAGAAAGTGGAAGTGTTGCTTATAATTTCAAAAAAGTAACCTAGAAAGAGAATAATGAAACGTTTACTAAAATTTTTGTTATCTACTTTATTCTTTCTAATTAGCTTTACCGGACTTAATGTTTTAGCTGCTGATTCTGTTAGTTATAGTACCCATGTAGAAAATATAGGCTGGCAAAATTATTTTTCTGATGGTCAAACAGCTGGAACTACTGGAAAGGCTTTACAAATTGAAGCTATAAAAATACTAGTTAACAATGGTTCTGATGAAGTTGAATATAGTACCCATGTAGAAAATATTGGTTGGACGGCACCAGTTAAAAACGATAATATCAGTGGAACAACAGGTAAATGTCTTCAGATTGAAGCTATTAATATTAAATTAAATGGTTCAATTGCTCAACGGTGTGACATTTATTACCGAACTCACGTAGCTGATGTAGGTTGGCTAGGATGGGCTAAAAATGGAGAGAATGCTGGTACGGCTGGTGGAGCTAAACAAATGGAGGCTATTGAAATTGTTCTACTTCCAAAAGGAAATATGGCTCCTGGTAGTACTAATAATGCTTTTATTGATTTTAAAAATCAAAACAGTAGACCATCCCAAAGTGGACCACTTAAAGTGGTTGGTAATAAATTAACCAACCAAGCTGGAATACCAGTTCAATTACGTGGAGTTAGTACACATGGTTTAGCCTGGTTTCCAGAATATGTAAATCAACAATTATTTTATGAACTTCATAATAACTGGAATGCCAACGTTGTCCGTTTAGCCCTATATACAGCTGAATATAATGGATACTGTACTGGTGGAGATCAAAATGCATTAAAAGGATTAGTAAAAGCAGGTATTGAATTTGCTTCTAATGCTGATATGTATGTTATTGTCGATTGGCACGTCTTAAATGATCAAAATCCAATGACTTATAAAGAACAAGCTAAGCAATATTTTAATGAAATATCCAGTCAGTATAAGAATAATTCAAATATTATTTATGAAATTTGTAATGAACCTAATGGTGGAGTTGACTGGAATACTATAAAGAATTACGCTCTTGAAGTTATTCCAGTTATTAGAGCCAATGATCCTGATGCGGTTATCATTGTAGGAACTCCAACCTGGTCTCAAGATGTTGATCAAGCTGTTTTAAATCCAATTACTGAATATAATAATATTATGTACGCTTTTCATTTTTATGCGGCAACTCATAAAGATGATTTAAGAAATAAATTAATTAATGCTACGAATGCTGGATTACCAATCTTTGTTTCTGAATTTGGAGTTTGTGATGCAAGTGGTAATGGTAATTTAGATTTAGATTCAGCTAATATTTGGATTAATACATTAAATAGTAACAATATTAGTTATGTATGTTGGAGTTTATGTAACAAACCAGAATCAGCTTCATTAATTAATAGTAATTGTAAAAAAATAAATGGTTTTGGTACTGAAGATTTAACTACTGGAGGTCAGTGGTTAATAACTACTTTATCCTCTCCTGGTTTACCAGGTTCTAGTACACCGACTAATCCAGTACCTAATACTCCATCGACTCAGCCAACTACTCCAAGCGGAAATTTAGATCATTCTTTAAAATTAGTTAATGAGTGGACTTCAGGAAACAGTTCATTTTATCAGTACGATATAACTATTACAAATAACACATCAACTGATATAAGTAGTTGGGAAAAGACAATTCAGGCCAACCAAAATATTAAAGTAAATAATTACTGGAATTGTAAAATCCGAATAAATGATAATTCATTAATAATTAGTAATGAAAATTACAATGGTTCATTAAATCCTGGTGAATCAACAACTATAGGATTAATTCTGGAAAGCAATCCTAATTTAATCTTAAATTAAATAAAACCTCTTATCTTAGTTAAATCGATTCCTGTGAATCTTTATCTAGATAAGAGGTTTTTATTTACATTCAATTAAATAAATTATGGTGTTAATCTATTTGGTCCTCGATATAAGAAGGTTGCTTCCCTAACATTCTTTAAACCTAATAGTTTCATAATCATTCTGGTTAAACCAAATCCATAACCACCGTGGGGAACTGATCCATATTCAAAGAATTGAAGATAATATTTTAAAGAATCCATAAGCTTAGAATCTCTTTCAGATTCTTGTTTTTCTTCGATTTGTTTCTTTAAAACATCGTATCTATGTTCTCTTTGAGCCCCAGTTGTAATTTCTAAACCGCGATATAATAAATCATAACTTTTTGTTAGATCTGGATTATCTTCATGACGCATATGATAAAACGGTCTCACTGATTTAGGATAATCAGTTATGAAAACAAAATCACTTCCATATTTATCTTTTACGTATTTTGCAATTGTTCTTTCATCTTCAGGATCCAAATCATTATGCTTTGGAGATTCATAACCCATTTCCTTAATTATTTCTTTAGCTTCTCTTAAGGGAATTCTAGGAAACGGAGTTTCAGGCACTTCTATTTCAACATCATATAATTCTTTTACTTCATCCCCTAGTTTTTCCTTGAGTTGAGCCATAAAATACTTGATCCATTCTTCTTCGAATTTCATTAAGTCTTCATGTGATTCAATCCAGGACATTTCAGCATCAACACTGGTAAATTCGGTATCATGACGAGATGTAAAACTTGGGTTAGCTCTAAAAACTGGTCCTATTTCAAAAACGCGATCAAATCCAGCATTCATAGCCATTTGTTTATAGAATTGTGGTGACTGTGCAAGATAAGCTGGTTGACCAAAATAATCTAAAGCAAATAATTCACTTCCAGATTCGCTTGCTGTACTTAATAACTTAGGACTATGTATTTCTAAAAATCCACTCTTAATCCAAAAATCTCGCATAGCATCTTCCATTGCAGTCTGGATTTTAAAGATTAAAAGTTTTTTTGGATTTCTTAAATCCAGATAACGCCAGTCCATTCTTTGATCAAGAGAAGTTTCTTCATCAATTGGTAAACCTGGTTTTGCTTCTGAAACCACTTCGATTTCTTTCGGAAGCATTTCTATTCCACCAATTTTAACAGCTGGATTTTCAACCACTTCTCCTGTAATTTCTACTGTAGATTCAACAGGTAATTGATCAATTATATCAGCAAATTCTTTATCGTTTTTACTATCAATATAGATCTGAACTTTACCAGTCTGATCTCTCAAAATGACAAAGATATTTCTTTTCATTCTTCTTATAGTATCGATAAAACCGGCTATTTTTTGTGTTTCACCTGCTTTTAAATCTTTAATATTTGTTCTTTCCATAATATTCCTTTTTCTCTAAAACATAATTTAATATAATATCATAAGCATTAATTTAATAAATCAAAATAAAAGAATTTTTAAATGAAGAATAAAAACAAATCTAAATTAATAAATCTAATCTATTTCATTCCAGCTATATTCTGGATGTTAGTTATATTCTATTTTTCTTCTTTAACAGGAAGTCAATCTTCTGAGCAAAGTAATCCAATTGTTCAGTCAATATTATTAACATTGAATTTAAACAATTCATTTACTCATTTATTGATTATTTTAGTCAGAAAAAGTGCTCATATTTTTGAATATTTTATTCTTTTTCTTTTGCTCTTCTTTGGATTTACAAGAATAGAAGATTTAAAAAATCCTGTTATAATTTCTAGTGTTTTAACAATTGTTTATGCTTGTTTAGATGAATTTCATCAATTTTTTATTCCAAACAGGAGTGCTGAAATTTTAGATATCTTAATTGATTGTATTGGAATTCTCATAGGGATTTTACTAATTTACTTGATTAAAATAATTAAGAAAAGTTTTTAGTTTTTTTTAAGAAACTATCTATATATTGAAAACTCTCAGGAGTATAAGTTGGTCCAAACCCATGCCCAGCTCCTCTTATTATTTTAAAAGTAACATTAGGATAAATTTTTGAAGCTTTTTCTGAATAAAAAATTGGAACAATTTTATCTTTACTTCCATGAATTATTAAGACAGGTTTATCAAATTTACCGATTTCTTTATATACATCGTAATTCCAAATATCCTGGGCGTATCTTTTTCCTACTGTTGAAGATTCATCAAATACTTTATAGGTTTCTGGAACTTCATCCAAGCTTTTAAATAGCTTATGAGCATCATCATGAATAACAAAAGCAGGATATATTAATACCAATTTGTTTATCAAATTAGGATTTCTTGCTGCAAATATTGCTGAAACAACTCCTCCCTGACTTTTACCAATTAATGTAATTCTATTAGGTTGAACGAATTTTAAAGAACGGATATTGTTTACTACCTCATTAAGATCTTTGACTTCTGTCATAACCGACATATCCGTCATCTTACCATCGCTTTTACTTTCGATCGAACCACCTCTGAAATCAAAAATATAAACTACATAACCTTGAGAGACAAAATGTTCAGCATAATCAATATTATCTCGATAAGTCCCAGTAAAACCATGACAAATAATAATGGTTGGAGCATTCATGATATTATCTGGTTTATATAAAAGACCAAAAATTTTCCCATCTTTAGTTTGTATAAGATGTTCTGAAACCGAATAGTTCTTATTCATAAGAAAAACCTTAAATTATTTACTTTTATTACCATAATTATAATTCAGTTAAAGTTATCAAGTTTATTTATTATGATAAAATGAATTTAATTTAAAAAACGGAGTTAAAATTATGCCATTTATAGTTTCTCGTGTAAATAAAAAAATTGATGATTCTGATAAAGAGAAGTTAAGAGCTGGATATATTGAAAAGATTGAAAGAATTTTAGGAAAACCAAGAAGTTATATAATGTTGGATATTCAGGATAATTGTACTTTATTTCCAAAAGGTGAAAATCAACCAGCTGCTTATATTGAAGCTAATATTTATGGAAATCGAAATAATACCGGATATGCTCAGTTAAGTCAGGAAGTTACTGATATGTTTAATGAAATTTTAAATATCCCTTCAGAAAACATTTTTATTAACTTCCAGGATATTCCAGGTTTTAGTATTGATGGAAATTTCTTTTAAAATTATTGCTCTACTTTCGTAGAGCTTTTAATTTAATTATTTTGATCCAGAACATTTTTTATTGCCTTATATAATTCATCAAAAGTTTCATATGCTGGGATATCTGGATACTCAGCTTTAATCTTTTCAGTACTCTTAAATAAAAACCCATTTTTACTATTTAAAATCATTCCCAGATCATTATAACTATCACCACAAGCAATAATATTATAGTTAATAGATTCTAATGCTTTTACAGTTGCTAGCTTAGAATCCTTAATTCGCATTTTAAACCCAGTTATTTTCCCATTAGGAGAAACTTCTAAAGAATTACAAAATATAGTTGGCCAATTAAGTTTTTGCATTAATGGTTTAGCAAATTGCGTAAAAGTATCACTTAAGATAATTACTTGAGTTAATTCGCGAAGATTATTTAAAAATTCTTTAGCTCCTTTTAAAGGTTGGATAGTAGAAATAGTCTCTTGAATTTCTTTTAATCCTAAATTATTTTTTTCTAAAATATCGATCCGATATTTCATTAATTTATCATAAT
>CANQNI010000055.1 GCA_947625175.1 uncultured Eubacteriaceae bacterium
CTAAAGCTTGAGCTATAGCATTGGTTCCCTTAGCAAATGTCGGGAATTCAAATACACCCATTGGTCCATTCCAGATAACAGTCTTAGCATCTTTAATCTTATCACTAAAGAGTTCAACAGTTTCTGGTCCAATATCTAGACCCATCATATCAGCAGGTATTGAATCTACATCAAAGATAACAGGTTCTGCATCTTTATCAAATTCAGCAGCAGCTGTAATATCCACTGGAAGTACTAAATCTACACCCTTTTCTTCAGCTTTCTTTAATAAATCTTTAGCTAAATCAATTTTATCTTCTTCAAGTAAGGAAGTTCCAACTTCTTTGCCTAAAGCTTTAAGGAATGTATAAGCCATTCCACCACCGATGATTAAAGTATCTACTTTATCAAGAAGATTATTAATTACGTTGATTTTATCGGAAACTTTAGCTCCACCTAAAATTGCTACGAATGGACGTTGTGGATTTTCAAGAGCTCCACCGATGAAATCTAATTCTTTTTGAATTAAGAATCCTGATACTCCAGGTAAATAATCAGTTATTCCTGCAGTTGAAGCATGAGCTCTATGGGCTGAACCAAAAGCATCATCTACATAGATATCTGCTAGACTAGCCAAATCTTTAGCAAAATCTTTATCATTGGCTTTTTCTTCTGGACGATAACGAGTGTTTTCTAATAATAGTACTTCTCCCGGTTGTAAATTTTCTGCAGCTTCTTTGGTTATTTCACCAACAACTTCGGCATCAGGATTAAACTGAACATCAATTCCTAAGTCTTTACTTAATTCTTTGGCAACTGGAGCGAGAGAAAATTGAGTGTCTTCAGCAGATTTTGGACGACCAAGATGACTCATTAAAATTAAACTAGCACCCTGATCAAGAATATATTTAATAGTAGGAAGAGCAGCTTGAATACGGGTATCGTCTGTTATTTCACCATCTTTGAGCGGAACATTAAAGTCAGCTCTCATTATGACCTTTTTACCTTTAAGATCAACGTCTTTTACGGTTTTTTTCATTTTTTCCTCTTAATATAGTAAAAAAAAGGGTCTTACGACCCTGGGTTTATCCCAATAATCAAATCGTTGAATGTTGGGTTATACTTCTGCAAAATATTTGATAGTTCTTACCATCTGAGATGTGTAAGAATTTTCGTTATCATACCAAGCACTGACTTTAACTAAAGTCTTGCCATCTGGTAAATCTTGAACTTCGGTTAGAGTTGCATCAAAGATTGAACCATAGGTACTACCAATAATATCTGAAGAAACAATTTCATCAGTATTATAAGCATAAGATTCATTTGCTGCATTTGACATAAAGTCATTAATTTCATCAACTGTTACTTTCTTGTTTACGATAGCATTGAGTTGAGTAATTGATCCGGTTGGTACTGGAACACGTAGTGCAGAACCGATTAATTTACCATTTAGATCTGGAATAACCAGTCCGATAGCTTTAGCAGCGCCAGTTGAGTTAGGAACAATATTAACTGCTGCAGCTCGTGCACGACGTAAGTCACCTTTACGATGTGGTCCATCAAGAATCATCTGGTCACCTGTATAAGCGTGAACAGTAGTCATATAACCTTTTTCGATTGGTGCGAGTTTATTGAGATTATAAGCCATTGGAGCTAAGCAGTTTGTTGTACAGGAAGCTGCTGAGATGATTTTATCTTCTGGTGTAAGAATATCTTGGTTAACACCAAAAACGATTGTTGGTAGATCATTTCCTGCAGGAGCTGAAATAACAACTTTTTTAGCACCAGCATCAATGTGAGCCTGAGCTTTTTCTTTGGAAGCAAAGAAACCAGTACATTCTAAAACTACATCTACATCCAATTCTTTCCAAGGTAATTTTGAAGGATCACTAATTTCATAAATGCGGATCTTTTCATCGCCAACAACGATTTCATTGTCAGTCATTGAAACTTCGTCAGCATATTTGAACTTACCTTGTGATGAGTCATATTTTAGTAACTGAGCTAACATTCTTGGATCTGTTAAGTCATTAATTGCTACTACATCATAACCTTCTGTATCAAACATTTGACGGAAAGCTAAACGTCCTATTCTACCAAAACCATTAATTGCAACTCTAACAGACATAATAATCTGCCTCCTTATAAAAATTCAATTATATTTTAACTTCCGATTGAAGTTTTTTAACAATACTAAAACGTTTAGTCAGTATTATTAATAATTATAATCATTACTAAAAGTAATTTCAATTAAACCATGTAACGGTTTAAGATTCAGTTAAAATCGATAGAAATGATCATTAACTGTAATAGAATTAATCTTACTTTAAATCGATTAAGTTAATTGAAATAATTTTTCTAAAATTATATTAATAAATTTCTTATTTTGGCTTCAAAAATGCAAATTATTACATATAATTATATTAGTAATCGAAATAATTTGCTTAATATGTGATTACATAGAGAGAGCTAAATGTTAAAGTGCTTTAAAATAAAAAACAATTACCAGTAACTACCATTACTAGAATTGTTAAAAATTATAAGATTATTAATCCAAAACAAGTTAACTTGTTTATTACGATTTAATATAACTCCAAAAATAACTTTTAAGGAACCAGTTCTTTATTAGAATTATCTAATAAAACTCTATCAATTTTGATGAATATGTCAATTTTAAGGATTAAAGTTGAAAAAAATAGAGATAATCTATCCCCGTTTCTAGAATTATTTCTCATTTATTTCTTCTCAATATTGTTATTATTTTTATATTAATTAAAATTAAATTATGAAAGTACTAGTTGCTATTGATTCCTTCAAAGGTTGTATGAGTTCAATTGAAGCTGGAAAAGCTGCAGCCAAAGGAATTAAAAAAGCTAAACCTGAATCTGAAATAATTGTAAAATCTTTAGCCGATGGAGGCGAAGGAACAATTAAGGCTCTATTAGATGAATTAGATGGAATCTTGGTTAAGTTACCTGTAAAAGACCCTTTAGGTAAAGATATCATAGCAAGTTATGGAATTATCAATGATACTGCAGTAATTGAAATGGCTGAAGCTTCCGGTCTTACCTTAATAAAATCTGATCAGCTTAATCCATGGAAAGCCAATACTTTTGGAACCGGGCAATTGATAAAAGATGCCTTAGATAGAGGTATTCGCGATTTTATAATCGGTATTGGTGGAAGTGCTACAACCGAAGCTGGAATTGGTCTATTAAATTGTCTCGGAATTGAATTTTATGATAAAGATAATAACCTATTACCACCAGTACTTGAGTCCTTTAAAAAACTTGATAAAATTTCTACTGATAATCTCTTAGATGAATTAAATGAATGCAATTTTAGAATCGCCTGCGATGTAACTAATCCTTTATATGGAAAAACAGGAGCCGTTCAGGTCTTTGGTCCTCAAAAAGGAGTAAAATCGGAAGAAATTCAGAAAATTGATCAATTACTTTTTAAATTTTCAGAAATTACTAAAAAAGCCACTGGAAATAATTATGGTTTAACTCAAGGTTCAGGAGCTGCTGGAGGTTTAGGTTTTGCCTTTTTAAGTTATTTTCCTAATTCTAAATTAGAATCTGGTTTTAAGATAATTAGTGAATTTATTAACCTTAAAACTGATTTAACTGATTGTGATATTGTTCTAACTGGTGAAGGTCGTCTAGACTCGCAGACAGCAATGGGAAAAGTTCCTGTGAGTTTAGCTAAATTTGCTAAAGAATTAGGAGTTAAAACGGTTATAGCAGTAGCTGGAAGTATCAGTAGTTCAGCAAGTCAATTAAATAAGGAAGGGATTAATGCTTTCTTCTCTATATTAAAGGAGCCTTCAAGTTTAGAAGAAGCTATGAATAAAGAAACTGCTCTAAGGAATTTAGAGTTAACAGTTGAACAAATTTTTCGGTTAATTTAAAAAATATGAATAAAATAACAACAAAGGAAAAAACAAGAAATCCTGGAAAATTATTTGAAGCAATCTTTTGTATTATCTATCTAATTTTTATATTAATTACAACACTTATATTTTTTCTAAATAGTAATAAAAGTCCTGCTATTCAATTATTTGGTTTATTAACTTTAATATTAGGAGCTGGTGATTCCTTTCATCTGGTTCCAAGAATTCTAATAGCTTTTAAAGGAAATAGTTCAAAGCTTGACTGGTACAGTGGTCTAGGTCTTCTGATTTCTTCTATAACTATGACGATTTTCTATATAATTTTATATTATATATGGAAAACTATTTTCCCGGAAATAACTATTTCTCCAATAATTGGAACTATCCTATGGATCTCAGCAATTATAAGAATTGTTTTGTGTTTATTTCCTCAAAATAATTGGTTTAAATCAGAAGGAAATCCGAAATGGGGAATATACCGAAACCTTCCTTTTCTAATTACTGGATTTTGTGATTTTTATTTATTTCTTTTAGTTGGTTCAACTCCGTTCGCTTTTCTCTGGTGGATGTCACCAGCTATTCTAGTGAGCTTTGTCTGCTATATTCCAGTTGTATTATTTTCTAAAAAGTATCCAGCTGTTGGAATGTTAATGATTCCTAAAACGATAGCTTATATGGTTATGATAGGTTTAGGTTTAATGTATTGTTCTCTAATATAATTCTAGATTAATAATACAGAGGATAATTACCATAATATTGGAACTATCCTCATTATATTATTTCCTTAAAAATCTTTTCCCTTTATCTTCTTCATAACCACGATGACCGAAAATCTGTAGATTATTTAAAGCAGTTTCAAGATTATTAAATTCCTCGTCGGTTAATTCGACATCCCAAGAACTTAAATTCTCAATTATTCTTTCTTTATTTTTAGAACCTGGAATAGGAATAACATTTGGATATTTCTTTAACATCCAGGCCATTGAAATTTGAGCTGGTGTAGCTCCTTTCTTTTGAGCCAATTCAGTAATAGCTTCAACAATTGGTTGATTGCCTTTAATATTTTCTTTAGAAAGTTGTGGAACAAAATTTCGAACATCATCATTACTTTCAAACTGAGTATTTTCATTAATTTTTCCAGTTAAGAGACCACTAGCAGTTGGTGAAAAAGGAATAATACTGATATTATTTTTTAAAGCATAAGGAAAAATTTCTTTTTCACAATCCCGTTCGAGCATATTATAAAGATTTTGAACAGCAGCAACGGGCGTTACTTTATTAGCTTTATCTAAAGTTTCCAAAGAAACTTGAGATAATCCCCATTCCTTAATTAATCCTTCTTCTTTTAATTTCCCCATCGCTTGGGCTACTTCTTCAACTGGAATTCCTGGAACTACGCGGTGGAGATAATATAAATCAATATAATCAGTTTGTAAACGTTCCAGCGAACCTTGTAGATGTTCTTTAAGAGTTTGATAGATTCCTTTTTCTTCTACTTCACTTTTATCTAACGTAACTTTAGTGGCTAGAATTACGTCATCTCGAACATCTTTTAGTGCTTTTCCTAGAATTAATTCATTATGACCTATTCCCGTTAGGTTAGGAGAATAAACTTCTGCAGTATCAAAGAAATTACATCCAAAATTATAAGCGTTACGAATCGCTTCAATACTATATTCTTCTTCCGGAATTTGACCATAACCATGAGAAAATCCCATACATCCCATCCCAACTGGAGTTACTTCGAGTGAACCAATATTTCTTTTTTTCATATTAAATCCCTTTATATTATTTTATCTATAATTATATTAAATGAAACACAAATTGACTAGCGGTCATTTTGAAACAACGATTAATTTTTAGAAGACAATAATCAAATTCTAAGATAAGAAATTGTTATAATAGAAACAAATTTAATTTAGATTTTTATTAATGGAACTACGAGTATTACAATACTTTCTGACTTTAGCAAACCAAAAAAATATTTCCAAAGCAGCTGAATACCTTCATATCACTCAACCAACCTTATCCCGTCAGCTCAAGAATCTCGAAGATGAATTAGGTAAACAACTTTTTATACGCGGAAATCGAAAAATTACTTTAACTGAAGAAGGAACATTACTTCGAAAAAGAGCTGAGGAAATTATTAGTTTAACTGAAAGAACTAAAGAAGAACTGACTAATTCAGATGTAGAAATCTTTGGAAATATATTCATTGGATCCGGTGAAACATTAGCTGTAGAACATTTAGCTAATGTAGCAGCCCAATTAAAAAATAACTATCCAGATATTATGTTTCATATTATTAGTGGAGATACTCAGGATCTTATGGATAGACTTGAAAAAGGTTTGTTTGATTTTGCATTATTGTTAGGAAGTATTGATCAGTCAAAATATAGCTATCTAAATCTCCCTTTTAAAGATACCTGGGGAGCTTTGATAAAGAAGGATAATCCATTAGCTCAAAAAGAATATTTAGTTCCCGAAGATTTAATTAATCAGGAATTAATTGTTTCCAGACAATTACTAAAGGAACCAATCTTTTTTAAATGGTTTAAGAAAGATTTAAAGGAATTAAATATAGTTGGAACCTATAATTTGGCTTATAATGCTTCCCTTTTAGCTAAAGCAGGTATGGGAATTGTTATTACCTTAGATGGTTTAATTAATACTATAGGAACTGATTTAACCTTTATTCCTTTAAAAGACCAGAATAAAGTTGAAATGAATTTAATCTGGAAAAAATTCCAACCTCTTTCTAAAGTTAGTCAACTTTATTTAAAAACACTAAATGAATATTTAAAGGATTATGAAATAAAAAAGCGTCAAAATTAGTATTTTAACTAATTTTGATGCTTATTTTATTTAATCAATTTTCATTGACTGAAAACTTTACTTATTTCTGAATGAATGCCTGATCTGTTACGTTAGGTGTTGAAGCAGGAATTGCAGGAACTTGTCCCTTAGGAACTACCTGAATTTCAATAGCTTCAAGTCTTCTAGCAAAACCGGCTGTTCCGGCACTCTGGCCATTCTTAGCCCAGTTCATCCAGCCAACATCCTGAGCATGAACACGATAATAAACATCGTATTTATCTTGGTCTGCTCCGGTTAACTGAATCTGGATAGCTTCCAGACGTTTTGACTGACCCTGTGTACCAGACATTGCACCATCACCGACAAAATCCATCCATCCGTAGTCTTCTACGTGAGTTTTATAGGCAATACCTAAGTTAGAATCACCAGAAACATTAATCTTGATTCCTTCAAGTCTTAGAGATCTTCCGGTGGTCCCTGAGTCACTACCATTGGTTCCAACATTTCCCCAACCGATGTTTTCAATATGTGTTTCATAAGTAACATTTATTGGAGCTACAGTCGGTGTGCTTGGTTGCGGCTGTGGATCAATAGGTGTATCTGGTTCTGGTTGAGGATTATTATCTGAATTGGTTGTTCCAGGATTTTCCGGAACCGGATCTACTGGTTCTATTTCTTCTGGGATATCTTCAGCAACTGCAGTAACAGTAACTTCACATTCAGCAGATTTTCTACCATCATCAGTAACTACGGTAATATTTGCTGTACCAACACCAACTCCAACTACAATACCAACATCATTTACTTTAGCAACCTGGTCATCTGTAGAGTACCAGTAGATTGTCTTATTAGTAGCATCTGATGGAGTTATTGTCTGATTCAATGGAACGCTTTGTCCATTTTCTAAGGTTACACTACTTTTATCCAGTTTAATTCCTGTAACATTAACTGTATGATTGGTTTCAACCGGTTCAACTTTTACAGTACATTGAGCTACTTTTTGTCCATCGTCGGTTACTACACTTATAATAGCAGTTCCCTTTGAAACAGCAGTTACTTTTCCTTTAATTACATTAGCAACTTTATCATTAGATGAACGCCACGAAACTGCTGTATTAGTTGCATTGGTTGGAGTTACAGTTTCATTAAGAATAAAACTATCCCCTTCTTTTAGAGTTTTTGAAGTAGAATCTAAACTTACACCAGTTACGTTCTGAACAGCTTGCACTGACTGGTTAACCGTAATAGAACAACTTCCAGTTACGCCATTTTTAGCAGTAGCAGTTATAACTGCAAATCCAGGTGTATGAGCCGTAACTTTACCACCAACTACATTAGCAACAGCAGCATTTGAACTAGTCCAGGTAACATCCTGGATAACTCCTGCCGGTAAAACTGTAGCAGCTAGAATAACTTCTTCACCAATATTTAAAATCTTATTATTTACTGATAAAGATACACTAGTTGGTGCAGCTACTAATTCACTATCTTTAACATTAACAATAGCTCTTCCTTCGATACCATTATGAGAAGTTGCTGTTATTAAAGTATTACCAGGTCCAACAGCAACCACATTACCACTAGAATCGACTGTGGCTACGTTGGAATTTGAAGATCCCCAACTAATAGCTCTATCAGTTGCATTAGCCGGTAAAACAGTAGCCGTAATTCTCTTTGTTTCACTTTTATTTAAATTTAAAGATGAAGGCGAAAGTTCAACTCCAGTAACATCAATTGTTTTTACTGGAGCACTAGCTACATTAACGATACAATCAGCAGAAGCACTTAAATCACCAGAGTATATAAAAAGGTTTTAATTATTAATAATTCTTATTATTACAGTTAGTCATTTTCCTTAAAATTTCATAGCTTCTTTAAATAAGACAGCAATTGTTTTATAATTATTTATCATAGTTTAATAAAATAAGAAGCAATTGGAAAGGAATTAACTACATTGATAGTTACTACTGAAATCAGAATTAAAGATAAAGATTTCTCTTCCTATCTGGATAAACGAGCTCAATTAGAATCCGGAATTATCCTTTATGCCTACAGGGAATTAAAAAATCCTAACTTTTATCAAATCTACGAGACTACTTCCAAATTCAATACGCATCTCTGCCGGGAATTTAACATTCTTTCGAGAACCGCTAACAGTATTATAAAGCTGGTTGAAGGGGATATTCTAAGCTATAGAAGATGTAAAGAGTTTGAGCTGGAAAACAAAAAGAATCAACTGGGCCAGGTCCGGGTGAGATTAAAGAAAAGAAAAAAGGAACAGAAGATTTTAAAAGAAAAAGCAGCCACTAATACTATCACTCCCAGGCAGCTAAAACGGCTCAAAAGATTAAACAATACTATTTATCATCTAAACAACCGGATAAATAAACTAAAACAGGGAATTAGAAAGCTCAAAAGAATCTTAAAGAATCACGAGGTTCATATCGGCTTTGGAACAAAGAAAATGTTTAAAAAGCAGTTTAATCTAGAAGCCAATAACTTTTCCTCCCATGCAGAATGGAAAAAAGCTTATGAGGCTTCCAAAAGCCATCTGATTTATTCAGTCGGAAGGTCACAGGAGACCAGCGGCAACCAGGTTGCTACTTTCAAAATAAATCCGGAAAATGGAACCCTGACACTGCGTTTTAGGAAAGAACAGGTTAAAAAGGGAGAGCCCAAATACATTGCTATGTAATGCCCCCTGTCAAGTAAATTTTAAAAATAATTTAACCGT
>CANQNI010000056.1 GCA_947625175.1 uncultured Eubacteriaceae bacterium
AATTATGAAAAATTGGTTAAATAGTGTTTATAGTGATGGAACTAATTGTTTTATTAGTAATCCTCTCCCTCATGTTGGTGAATCTGTTAAAATTTTAATTCGTTTCTATGAAGATGCACCAGTAGAGGAAGTTTATATTAGAACTATCCCTAATGGAGCTGAACGACTAATAAAAATGGTTCCGGAAAAGAATGAAGATGGCTTTATTTATTATGGAGCTGACATCTATATTAATGAATATGTTGTCCCTTATCATTTTTATTTAGTTTCTGGAGAAGAAATTTACTTTTATAATCAGTATGGAATTTCGTCGTTTTTCCCTGATAGAGTCTATGATTTTAAAATTCTTGCAGATTATGAACAACCCTCCTGGGTTAAAGAATCAGTTTTTTATCAGATCTTTCCAGATAGATTTTACAATGGAAACCCATCTAATGATGTAAGAGATGATGAGATTGAAGTAGACGGTTTTAAATCTATTCAGTATAAGAATTGGAATGAAAAACCACTTAGTTATCAGGAAGGTCATTGTATGGATTTCTATGGTGGCGATTTAGAAGGAATTACTCAGAAAATTCCTTATTTAAAAAATTTAGGCGTAAATGCTCTTTACCTTAATCCTATTTTTACTGCTCCTTCATCTCACAAATATAATTGTATTGATTATTTTCATGTCGATAAACATTTTGGAGGTGATAAAGCTTTAGCTGAACTCTCAGAAAAATGCCATGAAAATGAAATTCATTTAATAATAGATGTTTCTATTAATCATACTGGAGCGAACCATTTATGGTTTAACAGAGATGGAATTTTCTATGATAAATCAATTGGGGCTTATAATAATAAAAATTCTACGGAAAGATCATATTATTTCTTTAATAACGGATCTAATGAATATAAAGGTTGGTGGGATCTTCCTGATATGCCAACATTAAATTATACTTCCCCCGAATTAAGAGATATTGTTTATAACGAACCGGAATCCGTAGTTAAGAAATGGTTAAAACCACCATTTAATATAGACGGTTGGCGTTTTGATGTAGCAGATGTTTTCGCCCGTAATGATGCTATTCAGCTCAGTCACGAAGTTTGGCCGGAAATTAGAAAAAGTATAAAAAAAGAAAATAAAAACGCTTATATTTTAGCAGAAGATTGGGACGATTGTAGTGAACATCTTCAGGGTGAAGAATGGGATTCAGCTATGAATTATTATGGTTGCGCAAGAATTTTAAGACATTATGTAGGTGGTCCAGAGTTATTTAATGAAAGAAGTGAATTAAGTCACTTCCCTATGAAAATAACAGCTAAGGATGTTAAACAACGAATAGTTCATTATTTAGCTAAATTACCTTTTGTTATTGCTGAAAATCAATTTAATCTTCTCGATTCTCATGATGTTTCGCGTCTGCATAATGAACCCAATGTTAGAAAAGATGATTATCGGGCAGCTGTTATTCTTCAGTTTACTTTAATAGGAGCTCCATCTATTTATTATGGTGATGAAGCAGAAATTGGAGGAACAGTTGAGTCAAACGAAGGCTTTCGTTATCCTATGCCGTGGGATAGTCAGTTTGAAAATACGCCAACGTATAAACTTTATCAAAAACTAGCCTTTCTAAAAAAGGAAATTCCTGCTTTAAAAGAAGGCGGAATGAAATTTATCTATGCAGATGATAAAGCCCTTGCCTTGGCTAGATTATATAAGAATAGTATTGTTATAGCTATTACTTCCACAAGTGATTTTGATAAAAAAATTGAACTGGATATTGGACAGTTAGGTGCAAAAAAACCGATATCTGATATTGATTTACTTGATCAAAAAATTGAATATGATTTAATCGAGGATGGTCTTATTGAATTCAACCTACCAGCACACTCCAGTTTTCTTCTTGACTGCAGTTTTTAAACTTATAGAAAAAGAGGCCAATTGGCCTCTTTTCTTTAATTCTTCAAGAGTTTATTAATTATTTTTTAATCTAACAACTTCAATTTTAAATCCATCAGGATCGGTTATAAAGTAATAACTTTTTCTACCTTCATCTAATCCACTTAAATCAGTAACATTGTATCCAGCTTCTTTATGCTTTTTCCAGCTGTCTTCTAGATTGTCAGTGGCAATAGCTAAATGGCCATAACCATCACCAAGATTATAATCACCATGACCGTAATTATAAGTTAATTCAAGTTCTATCGTTTCATCCGGATCAGTTAAATAATATAAATTAAACTGATCTTCTGGTTTCTCAACAGTTCGAGTTCTATGAAATCCAAAAGCATTTTCATAAAATTTAATTGATTCTTCTGGATTTTTCACTCTTAACATTTCATGGGCAATTTTATATTTCATTCTTTATCAAAAAAGGAAAAGAAATAAAATTTCTTTTCCTATTATTATCATTAGAATCCAGTTTTTGGATCTGGTGGTTGTTCATCAGATAAGACTTCAAATTCCGCTTCTTCACCATTATCCAATTCTTCCACACCTTCAGCATCAACCGTATAATCTGGTTCCATTGTATATTCGCCATCTTTATAATCAATTATGAATTGCTCATCTTCATTGATATTACCTTCAATGATCTTTTTACTTATCATTGTTTCAACATGTTGTTGTAAATATCTTCGGAGTGGTCTAGCCCCGTAATTAGCATCATAGCCATTATCAACTATAGCTTCTTTAGCTTTTTCTGATAATTTAACTTCGATTCTAACTTCATTCAATCGGTTTTGCAATTCTTTCATTAATAGATCAACTATCTGGAAGATATCCTGTTTAGTAAGTGGTTTATATAAAACAATTTCATCAATACGATTTAAAAATTCTGGTCTAAAGCCCTGACGAAGAGTATTCATAACTGCTTCTCTTGTATCCTCAAAGATTTGACCATTTTGATCAATACCATCTAAAAGATATTCAGAACCGATATTAGAGGTCATTATTATAATAGTATTCTTAAAATCAACAGTTCTACCTTGAGAGTCAGTTACTCGACCATCATCTAATATCTGAAGTAAAATATTAAAAACATCAGGATGAGCTTTTTCAATTTCATCTAATAAGATAACACAATAAGGTTTTCTTCTTACAGCTTCAGTTAATTGACCACCTTCTTCATAACCAACGTATCCTGGAGGAGCCCCAATTAAACGCGAGGTGCTAAATTTTTCCATATACTCAGACATATCAATACGAATCATATTTTCTTCAGTATCAAACAAATCTGAAGCAACAGTTTTAGCAAGTTCAGTTTTACCAGTTCCGGTTGGCCCTAAGAATAGGAATGAACCAATTGGTCTATTCGGATCGTTTATTCCAGCACGTGAGCGAATAATAGCATCAGTAACTTTTGTTACAGCTTCATCTTGTCCAATAACACGTTCTTTTAAGATGGATTCAAGATTTAATAATTTTTCTCTTTCACCGGTAACTAATTTATTTAGTGGAATACCTGTTCTTTGAGAGATTACATTAGCTATTTCTTCATCTGTAACTTCTTCACGAACTAAAGTAGGTGAATCACCATCTTTTATTGCTTTCTCTTCTAATTCTTTTCTACGTTTTTCTAATTCCGGTAATGTTCCATATTGAATCTTAGCGGCTTTTTCGAAATCAGAATTACTTTGAGCCTGTCTTAATTCAGCCTTTTGTGAATCTATTTGCTCTTTTATTTGTTGGACTTCATCTATTTGTTGTTTTTCGACTGTCCACTGAGCTTTCATTTCATTGAATTGTTCTTGAAGATTAGCTAAATCTTCTTGCAACCGTTCAAGTCGTTCCTGAGAAAGTCTATCATCTTCTTTTTTTAGCGCCGTTTCTTCTATTTGCATCTGGATAATCTTCCGATTAATGGTATCCATTTCTTCTGGCATTGAATCTATTTCAGTCCTGATCATAGCGCAGGCTTCATCTACCAGATCAATAGCTTTATCAGGTAAGAAACGGTCTGTAATATAACGATTAGATAGTACAGCTGCAGAAACTAAAGCATCATCTTTAATATGAACCCCATGGAAAATTTCAAATCGTTCTTTTAAACCTCTTAGAATAGAAATAGTTTCTTCTACTGTAGGTTCATCAGTTAAAACAGGTTGGAATCTTCTTTCTAATGCTGGATCTTTTTCTATATATTTTCTGTATTCATCTAAAGTAGTAGCTCCGATACAATGTAATTCACCACGTGCTAACATAGGTTTTAGTAAGTTACCAGCATCCATAGCTCCTTCAGTTTTACCAGCACCTACTATAGTATGTAGTTCGTCGATAAAGAGAATAATTTCCCCATCAGAGTCTTTTACTTCTTTTAAGACTGCTTTTAATCTTTCTTCAAATTCTCCTCTGAATTTTGCTCCAGCAATCAAAGCTCCCATATCTAAAGCAATAATTCTCTTATTTTTTAAGTTTTCAGGAACATCACCTTCAACTATTCTTTGAGCTAATCCTTCTACAATTGCTGTCTTCCCAACACCAGGTTCTCCAATCAGAACTGGATTATTCTTAGTCTTTCGCGATAATATTCTAATAACAGCTCTTATTTCAGCATCACGACCAATAACAGGGTCAAGTTTATTGTCCTGAACATCCTGAATTAAATCATGACCATATTGTAATAAAGCTTCAAAGGTACTTTCTGGATTATCAGAAGTAACAGTTTGGCCTCCCCTAACTTCATCGATTGCTTTCGTAATATCTACTTTAGTAATTCCAAATCGATTGAAAATTTGAAGGACATTATTTGATTTTGGCAAGGAGAAAAATCCGTATAAAATCATTTCAACAGAAACGTATTGATCTCCTCTTTGCTGGGCTTCTTTAAAAGCTGCATTAAAGACTTCTTCTGTTTGACGACTTATGTATACTTTTCCAACTTCTCTACCAGGACCAGACATACTAGGTTTATTATCGATATCTCCTCTTAACTGGTCTTTAATTTGATCAATATTTTTACCTAATTTTCTAAATATTTTAGGAACGATCCCTCCACTTTGATCTAAGAGAGCTAACATTAAATGATCTGGTTCAATTTCAACATTTCCATAATCTGTTGCAATCCTTTCAGCTGCTTTTAAAGCTTCCAAGGATTTAACAGTTAATTTATTCATATCCATAAGTTAAACCTCTTCTAATTCTTTAAACGAACTAAATCTAATGGATTATCCGTTTTAATTTGTAATTGAGTTGATACAAAAAACTTATCGAATAACTTTTGTAAATTTCTATCTAAATTTTCGGATTGATCATTAAAAAATAGATTCATCGCTTCATCTACCATCATTAAATAATCTAATAAGAATTTGGCCACTTCATTAATATTTTTACTAACCGAACCTTCAATACGAAATTCCCGAACAAATTTATGTTTTGATTCATTTTTAGGATTCGTTCCCAGATAAAAGCAATTTCTATGTTCAAGTTCTACAATCTTATTAAAAAATTGATTGAATAATTTATTTAACTTATCATTTTTAGTTCTAGAACTTATTTTAAGAACTGCGAATTTATCATCACCGGTTCCGGTAAACTCATAAGTGAATTGTACTTTCGGATGATATTTATAATCGAGATTTTTATCAAAATGTATACTCGAATTCTTATTCAATCCATTTACGTTTAAGGTATCACTTAGATTCTCACTTAAATAAGTTAGAATCTTCTGTATTTTCTGTTCAGGAGTGATTAAACCTAAGTGGTCTGCCAAAATCTCATTGATTACTTGAGATCTATTCTGATTATTTTTAGAGGCTCGTTGATCAATCTGTTCAACAATCTCATCGAAAATCATAAGACTGTATACACTTTTACTCATTGAAAAATCTCCCAAACAATTTCAATTATTTTATACCCTTAGAATAATTGTTTAATTATTGTAAAAGTTAAGAAATTTAGAAATTCTATTGTTAGTGTTAAAATAAGAAGAAATATTAAATCGAAACTTGAGCTGATTAAATACTCACTTAATAAATTTTTTTAAAGATCCAGATTTAAATTAGTCTTGTTCAAGTTTGAATAGAGGAAAAATGAAAATAAAAGATATTTTAAATCATTTAAATTCTGAATATTTTTTAATTTCAAGTGATGATAATGAATATTTTGTTCAGTATCTTAAAAAGAATGAAATCCCTTCAGAAATTTTAAATGCCAATTTAGCTCAAATAGAACCTGTAATTGCCATTAAGAAAACCGTATTTGATGAAAATGCAGGTGATAATGATTTTGTAGCAGCTCTAAAGATAATAACTACCGAGCAGATTAAACCTGTTGAAGAAACTGTTAATGTTGAAGATGTCTATGAAGAAAATCCTAAACAGAGAAAAGTAAATGAAAATTACTATTCAGAACCAGAATATAAAGAAGGACAACAATCAACATCTTTCCCATTTGGAGGAATGGGTTTTGATCCTGGTTTTATAAAGAATTTAATTACTCCAGAAATGTTGCAAAGTTTTTCTCAAAGTGATTTTATGAAAGATTTAATGAGTCCTGAAAATATTAATAAAATTCTTAATAGTGAACAATTTAAAGAATTTACTCAAAATGTTGATATTGGGGATCTAATGAGTAAAATGTACTCTTCAAATCAACCGGAAAATACTCCTGGATACGATGATGAATACGAAGAGTATGAATATTACGACGATACTGATGACGACGAATACGAAGAATTCTAAATCTAAAAATATCATTAAAAATTATAAGACAGTAATAATCGTTGCGCTTTTTATAATATCTGTAAGCTTAATTATTTATTTATGTCTTCAGAATTATCAAAAATTCTTCGATTTTATTCATACGGTAATATCCATTTTGCAACCTATCATATATGGAATTGTTCTGGCTTATCTAATGAGTCCAATTTGTAATTTCTTATATGATAAATTAGAAATCTCTTTTTCAAAAAGATTAAGTAAAGAAAAGAGTGAAAAATATTCTCATGTATTATCTGTAGCTTTAAGTGTTGTTATATTAATTTGTATAATTCTCTTATTTCTACTTTTAATATTACCGCAATTAATTTCAAGTATTACCGGCTTTATTAATCAGTTACCACAGCATATTAATACTTTAGAAAAATTTACGAATAATGTAGTCGATTATATTAACTTTAATTTGCCGAGTGAAATGAAGTCGAATATTAATAATTATATTGATATGTTTACTCGATATATTACTAATATTCTTCCAAATTTTTCATCATTATTAAATGATTTTTCAAATTATTTATATAATTTTGCCCTTACAATTTTCAACTTTATAATCGGTATTATTGTTACGGCTTATTGTTTAGATAAAAAGACTGTCTTTTCACTTCAATTTAAGAAAATACTATTTGCATTTTTTTCTAAAGAAACTGCAATTACTATAATTGATAAATTTCATGAAGCTAATGAAATATTTTTAGGATTTCTAGTAGGAAAACTTATTGATTCTTTAATTATCGGAATTATTTGCTTTTTTGGAGTTCTTTTAATGAGAATGCCCTATCCAATATTAATCTCGGTAATTATAGGAGTAACAAATATTATTCCTTTCTTTGGACCTTTTCTTGGTGCCATTCCCTGTTCAATTATTATCTTATTAGAAAACCCTATTCAGTGTGTTTATTTCCTGATCTTTATTTTCTTATTACAACAGTTTGATGGAAATATTCTTGGACCTAAGATCCTGGGAGATACAACTGGAGTTACTTCATTTTGGGTTTTATTCTCAATTCTACTTTTCGGCGGATTATGGGGAATCGTTGGAATGGTTATTGGAGTTCCACTTTTTGCCCTAATTTACAACTTTATTAAAGAAGTAATAGATAATAAATTGAAGAAGAAAGATTTACCTATTGCTGCATATAAGTATTCAAATCCGGAAAAAATAATTGAAAGTGAACCTAAAGGGGATGATTAAAGCCTATATAAAAGCTCTTGTTAAATAAAGCAAGAGCCTTTTATATAGGTTTATATTTCTATGACTTTACCAGTAGAAAGATAATTTAATCTATCCATTTTATTTTCTAAATAATTAAATTGTTTTAATCCAGTACAGTGACAAGTATAGTAATCAGTGTCAAATTTACTTAATTCTTCTGAAACTAAATCTAGTTGTTTTTTTCCTGTTTTATTTAGAGGAATTTCCATTAAATGAAATCCACCAATTAAAATATCTGGTTTAAACCAGTTCATAATATTAAGAATTCCCTTATGAGAACATCCAGAAATTAATATTTTTTTATCGTCTTCTAATATCTCCAGGTATTGCTCATGTTGAAAATCATCTGGTTTTAATTTATTGTTTTCTTCTTTTAATAAGTTAAAAGTTTCTATTGGATAAACTGGACTTTTATGGTTAGCAGTAGAAAGTTTAATATTATCAGCAATTTGAAATTCATCTTTTGTTAAGATAAATCTATCTGAATATTGTTTAAGTTGTTTATCTAAACCAATATATTTATCAGTATGATAATAATGTTTAAAAACGTTTTGATTCATGTAAACTTGAACTTTATTATTTAACTCTAAGATTCTTTTTAATCCTCCCCCATGATCATAATGACCATGAGATAAAACAATAAAATCCAAATCTTTTAATTTAATATTTAAACTTTCTGCATTATTTATAAATTTTCCGCTTTGTCCAGTATCAAATAAAATCTTATTTCCACCAGATTCAATTAAGAGGCTAAGACCATGTTCATGAACCAAATTTTCATTTATACTCGTATTTTCTATTAAAGTAGTTATTTTCATTATTTAAATTTCTTTACTTAACTTTTTCTCTGGTTCAATGACATTCTTCTGATAGTCAAAGCATTCCTTAGCCACTATATTACTTAACACTAATAGAGAAATTAAATTAGGTATTGCCATTAAGCCATTCATGGTATCAGATAAACTCCAGACTAAATCTAGAGTTTGGGTGGCTCCTAAGTAAACTGCCAAAGTAAAAATTATTCGATAAGCCTTTAAAGCTATTGGTTTATCAATTAAATAACCTAGGGCAGTTTCCCCATAATACTCCCAACCTAAAATAGTTGAGAAAGCAAACATAGTTAATCCTAATGAAACGATATAACCACCTGCTCCCCCAAAAACTGTTGAAAATGCGGCAATAGTTAAATTAACGCCCGTAACCAATTCTTTTGAACTATCTAATGTCCCTAACTGATTAGAAGAAGCTATGATTAATCCGGTAATTGAACAAATAACAATCGTATCAAAGAAAGTACCAGTCATATTAATATAACCCTGTTGCGATGGATGATCCGTTTTAGCTGCTGCTGCTACTATTGGAGCAGAACCTAAACCAGATTCATTTGAGAAAACGCCTCGGGCAACACCCCATCGCATAGCCTGAAATAGACT
>CANQNI010000057.1 GCA_947625175.1 uncultured Eubacteriaceae bacterium
ACTTAATAATAACGTTGATGTTTATAATACGACTCAGGATGAACGTGAAAAAACAAATCATATTTACGTTTTAAGAGGAAATAAACAGAACGAAGTAGATACATTGAGTGCTGGTGATATTGGAGCTTATTCTAAACTAAGTAAGAGTGTTACTGGTGATACCTTAGCTGAACAGAAAAATCCAATTGTTTATGAAAAAACAGAATTGGCTAAACCGGTTATCTCAATAGCTATTGAAGCAAAGAGTAAATCCGATGTTGATAAATTATCTACCGGACTTCACCGACTAATGGAAGAAGACCCAACCATTGAATTTGAAAGAAATCCAGAAACAAAACAGACCTTATTATCCGGTTTAGGTGAAATGCACCTGGATATTATCAGTGAAAAATTAAAATCCAAATTCGGGGTTGATGTTGACCTACTTCCAATGAGAATTCCATATCGTGAAACAATTACTCAAACTGCAGAAGCTCAGGGAAGACATAAGAAACAATCCGGTGGAGCTGGTCAGTTTGGGGATGTTTGGGTTAAATTTGAACCTGCAGACGATATGAATGATGAATTTGAATTCATCGATAAAGTTGTTGGTGGCGCTGTTCCACGTAACTTTATTCCTGCTGTTGAAAAAGGTCTTCAGGAAGCAATGAATGCTGGTGTATTAGCAGGTTATCCTGTTACTGGTGTTAAAGCTACTTTATATGATGGTTCATACCACGCTGTTGACTCCGATGAAATGTCCTTTAAAATGGCTGCTAATTTAGCTTATAGAAATGGTATGCCTAAAGCAGGTCCTGTTATTCTAGAACCGATTTATTCTCTTAAAATAACCGTTCCTGAAGAATACATGGGAGATATTATGGGAGACTTAAATAAGAAACGTGGCAGAATAATGGGTATGGAACCAACTAATGATGGAAAACAGATTATTTCTGCAGAAGCTCCATTAGGTGAATTATTCAAATATGCTACAGAACTTCGTTCAATGACTCAGGCCAGAGGAGATTTCGAAATGGAATTTGCCCGCTATGAACAAGCACCTGGAACAGTAAGTGAAAAAGTTATTGCCGAAGCAAAAGCAGCAAACGAAAAAAAATAAGAAATTAATAAATTAGACTAATCATTTAGCCTGGGGAGAAATCCTTGGGCTATTTTTTTTAATTGATTTTTCTAAAATATAATTGATGATTTTAGTAAAAACTTATAAATTGGGACAGGTTTGTTAATTAATAAAATTTAAAGGTATAATTAATTTCATGAAAGTTTTGGTGATTGATTCAAAAGGAGGAGGAATTGGTGGCGAGTTAATAGAACGCCTTAAAAAAGAGGAACCAAATATTACAATCACAGCAGTTGGAACGAATACAACAGCTACTAAACGAATGCTCAAAGCTGGGGCCGATAATGCTGCGACAGGAGAAAATCCTATCGTCGTTCAAGCAAGAGATGCGGATGTCATTGTAGGTCCGGTCGGTATTGTTATTGCTGATTCTCTTTTAGGTGAAATTACCCCAAAGATGGCTTATAGTATTGGAGCCAGTCAGGCAATTCGCATATTAATTCCCTATAACTCCTGTAAGAACATCATTGTAGGTTCTCGTCAGACGAATCTGACAAAATTAATCGATCTCGCTAAAAATGAGATTATTCAATTGTGGAAACAAAAGAAACAGTGACACGAAGTCCTGTAAAACGTCGATACGTTTAAATTTTTAGGAGTTATTTTTGAAAGAAAATTACGTTTCGACTTCTTCTAGTCAAGCAAACCAAACGAAAAATTTAATAGGTTGTGCTTTTTGTGTAGCATTGGGAGTAACCGTTCCAATGGTATTTCACTTATTTGGATTAGGTATGGCTTTTTCTCCAATGCACCTACCGATTTTACTTTGTGGTCTAGCTTTTGGACCATTATATGGATTTCTTTGTGGATTAATCACTCCCCTTATTTCTTCATTAATAACTGGAATGCCTCCATTATATCCAACTTGTATTACTATGACCTTTGAACTAACTATTTATGGTTTTTTATCGGGATTGTTATACCGGAAATTTGGATTAAATCTTTATTTATCACTTTTAATATCGATGATATCTGGAAGGATAGTTGGTGGTATTATTAGCGCTATTTTGTTTGGAGTAAGTGGTCAGGGATATAGCCTAACAACTTTTATATCGGCTTATTTTATAGATACAATACCTGGAATAATTATACAAATTATTGTTGTTCCCCTACTTGTATTAGCACTTATAAAAGCAAAAGTTATTAATAAACCTTTAAAAAAAGAAACTAATATTTAAATTATTAGTAAATCAAAGAACTTACTTATAAGAAAGTAATTGTCTTTAATAATAGAGGAGTATTTTTATGCTCCTCTTTGTTATTTAAGCTGAAATCAAAAAACTCTCAAATTTCCTTCTATCTAAAATTATCAATTCTTCCGAACAATTCGTTATTTATTCTATATAATCTTTCCTACTAAACAATATCAGATTCTAAAAGAAATAGTAATTCATTCCGAAGATTTAAGAACTTCAACTCAATAATAGATAATATCTGCAAGTAAATACCCGAGAATTAAATTGTTTTTCCAAAATTTTAAAATTCTACTTGCCATTCACAATATGTCTCTTTTCTTTATTTTAGTCACTTTTTCTAAGTAGTTTTGAACTTCTAAAACAGTTCTAATGTACTAGATAGAATTAACTCGTTTCAATAAAATAGTTTTTCTAGGATTGAATTTCAGTTCAGAAATTCGGGAAATCCTGAGCTGATATTAGTAGATATTGTATTACCCTCAGTTCACAGAAGAAAGCGTTATATGATTTAAGGGAGAGATTTTTAACTATATTAATGGTTAAATTAAATAAATTGAAAGCTCTGGAACACGGATTTTAATAATTTTTCAAGGTGATAAAAAACAGGTTTGAATTCTTCGATTTAAATTTGAGAACTATAAAAAGAGGCAATAAGACCTCTTAATTATTTTCTAATTCTTTTATTTTTTCCTTAAGACGTTTAATTTCTTCTTGGTTTTTCTTATTTACTTTCTGAGCTTTCTCTAATTCCTGTTGTTTTTCATAAACAGCATCTTTTATTAAACCTTGGATGCGTCGTTCTTCAGTAAAAAAAATTTCGATCAAATTGGTCACCTCTTTTTTATGATATTGATTAAAATATTAGAATAGTTCTCCAAATTAAATTAATTTTATTTAGAGTAGGAATCTTTTAACTTAAATAAAGTAATCCCGAAAGATCTCTAAAAGTAAATAATATGGTTAATATCATTCACTTTCTTATATTGATTAAAAAATCCAAGTTGACTATTTTTAACGGATTTAAGAATTTACCTGTTAAAATGAGGAGCTCAAGAATTATGAATATCAGAATTTTGGTCATTAAAAATAATAAAGTCATATTTATATCGTTACTTATTGGTTAAATAATTAATTTTCGAAAGAGCTAATAGATAAAGTCCGAATTTTATTTTGAGTTTCTTAAATAATAGAATATATACTGTTGAATCAAACCGGCATTATCTCCTAACTGTTTAAAAGGGGATTCTCCTTTAAAATTATTTTTAATAGCTCTTTTAATCCAGACATCTTCTGGAACTAATTAAGATCTCGAATAAGCGAATAAACTAATACAATTTGCGACTTTAGGTCCAACGCCTTTAATTACCATTAATTTTCTCAATAATTCGCTGTCATTTAATTCAGATAATTGATCTAGATTAATTTTATTTGAACTTACTTTTAAAGCTGCATCTAAAACATAAGGGATTCTATAACCAAGACCTGATTGCTTTAATTCATTATCAGTTGCTTTAAGTAATGTAGTTGCAGTAGGAAAAGAATAAAATTTACCATATTCACTTTTGATTGCCATACCAAAATTTTTGCATAAATATTCAATTGTTTTTTGAATAGCAGGAATATTCTTATTTTGCGAGATAATAAAAGAAACTAGTGTTTCCCAGGGATCCTGTTTTAGAATTCTAATTCCTTTACCAAAATCCATGGCTTGGTTTATAAATTCATTCTTTCCATATTCAGCTTTGAAAATTTCAGTATAATTCGTCGATAGATCAAAATAATTAAACCATAGGTTATCAAATTCTTCTTTCGAGCAATAGAACCTATAGTGATTAGGATTTCGCTTTTTTATTAAAAGTAGTTTTTCTCCAGAGAGAAATTGATAAAGATTACTATCTAGTTTTCTTGCCCGAAAACACTGACCACTATTAATGATTTTATCTAAATTAAAATCATCCTGAATTAATAATTCAATCATTGATATCCTATAAATTTAAGTCCTGAATAAATTTATTTTCGTTTTCTTTCATCTTAACTTCAAATTCGCTAAAATTTGAGACATTATTTGGAATGAGTAAACCATTCTTAAAAACTATAGTATCTTCACGAGCAACAACATTATTCTCATAAGTTATTCCTTTATTTAAATAAAAACATTGGTTTGGCGAGTTTTCAGAGTTTGGATATAGAAAATAACCTTTTTTAGCATCAAAACGATTCATATAGGCTATTAATTGTAAATAATCTTTATTTCCAATATTATTTATTGGTTTATATTTAGCATCAGCAATAATTCTATTTTTTGGATCTTTTCCGATAAAATCAGGAAAGATAGTACCATTATTCTTAAAGAGTCTTTGAGCATTTTTATAACTCTTATTTTGAGGATGGTAAAATCTCTTCTTTAATAAATTATTAAGATACTCTTCCCATAACCAAGAGCCATCTACTAAAATTCCAAATACAGTTTTTTCACCTAGACCTAATTGATGCTTTTTATAATTTAATATTAATAGACATAGATGTTGTAACTTCCTATATTCTTTATAATAAGCGTGATTTATCGTTCTTTTTTGATTTTCATTAATAATCTTTTGTCTATCATGAATTTTATAAGTTGGAGTAGCTTTAATTATTAATTCTGATTCTTCTTTAATTTTAGTTAAGATAAGTTTTCCATATGGTTTACTTCTAATAAATTCAATAGTATGGCGAATCAGTTCAGTTAGAAAGTTGTCATAGGAAAATTCACGTTGACTATAAGCAATATTTCCGAGAAAAGGTGTATTTTTCTTTATATGATTTGAAATATCAATAATACCCTTAATATTTTTATCATTATACCTTTTTATAATATATTTCTTAAATAGTCCCTTTCTAATAGCTTCTTTTAGATAGTATGGAAAGAAAAATAATAAATAATTAAATATTTCATCATTAAGATTAATATTTGTTTCTAAACTTATTATATTAGGACTTAAAATAACTTGGTTAAGTAAGTATTTAAAGAAAAAATCATCTTCGTTAGAACTAAATCTTGATTGAATTAAAAGGCGATCATTTTCAAAACCAAGAAATCCCATAACATTTCCGGTTTGATAAAAATCATTTACTCTTTGTAAGATTATTTGTTTTTCTTCTAAATCTTCACTTTCTTTGATATGGTTTGGAAAAACAAAAATCCCTTCTTTTTCCAAATAACTTAAACTTTTATTTTCAATCTTGTCTTTTAGAGTTTTGATTTTATTAATAGATTGTTTGTCAATTTTTGTGTTGTCCTTAATTTTAAGTGTCTTCATTTTCATCAACTACAGTATTTTTTCCATAGCCATAAGCTTTAGCGAAATTTTCCATAATTTCTGATTCGTTATACATTCCTCTAATATATTCTTGTAATAATGGTTTAAGATAATCAGTCCATAGTTCGTCAAAATTTAAATATTCTAATTTTAAAAAGTAAGAAGCACCGATTTGATAATCTTCATTCAAATCTTCAATTTTTAAGATTTCGTTATTTAGAGAGGTCATTCGATTTATAGCTTCATTTTCCAGTTCTTCATCCTTTAATTCTGTTAACATATCAGCACTATTATTAGCTTTTAATTCAATAAATCTAAATCTTCTCCTCATAGCAAAATCAAAACTATCAACAGAACGATCAATATCGTTCATAGTTCCAATGATATAAACATTACTTGGTACATAAAATTTTTCTTCTGGATCTTCATGTAGATTTGAATATTGGGTTTTTATTTGACCGGCTTTTCCGCGATATTCAGGATCAATAGAGAAAAATAATTCACCAAATATTTTAGACATTTCTCCTCTATTAATTTCATCAATAATAAAAACGTAATTTTTGAGTTCTTCATTTTCGACATTTGGACTTACGATTTTTTCCATTAATTTTGATATTTCTTTATATAGAGCAAAGTAATAAGAATAGCTTTGTCTAGTATATTTTTGATTAAAAAAATTAGTAATATCTTTGATTTTTTTAAAAGTTTTATCTGCTTCAAGCATTTCTTTTAAAGTTTTTAAACTTAAGGTTAGTTTGTTAACTGTATTATTATCAGGAATAGAAATATAAATAAAATTGTCGGTAACATTAGTTATTGAAAATTTGTTTCCACTAACTGTTCTAAAAATATCGAAGTCAAAATCAATATTTGATAAAAATAAATCAATAGCATTATCTACTAAATATTCTTTTTCTATTGTTTCTTTAGGTTTATTTACATTTTCATAATTTTTTCTTGCTCGGCTGACGAATTCTTTAAAAGTTCCATCATGAAGTTCAAAACTCATAGTTCCGTCTTCATTTATTATTGGTCTAAGTCCCTCAATAAAATCAGAATAATCATAGTTTGGATGAAATTGAACCATATCAATCTGACTTTTTTGATCTTCAGTTAATTCAGAGTATTCACTACAAGCCCCAAAACTAACTACATCAGCAGCTATTCTTTTTGCTAAATAAGTTTTACCGGTTCCTGGAGCTCCTCGAATAATTAAATTCTTTGAGTTAATTAAATTAAAAGAATCTTCGTAATTATACTGATTAACATTTTGACTTAATTCTTCAGTAACTTTCTCATTAATTGAATTATCTTCAGACTCTTTAAAATCTTTGTATTCATAATTTAAAATGAATTGATCGTTAGGATTTCCGAAGCGTTTTAAACATTCCTGAACAAAGTAGAGAGTTGAAAAGATATTCCAACAATATATTATAAAATTCTGATTGTTTCCATAATAAGTTAGATATTGAATTGTTTTTGTATGAACATTTTGAAACTCTTCTATATTTTTAAAAATCCCTCTTTTCCAATCTAAATTTGGTCTATACTTGCATACAGGAAAGTTTAATTTCTCTTCTTCGGTTAAATTAGAAATATCATTTTCGAAAATTTGAATAGCTAATTTAGGTAATGTTTGATTACTTTTTCTTTTTTCACCCTTTCTATATTTTCGTGTTATTACTGAACCATCAGACTTTAGAAAATAAGTGTCAACTGGTTTATAACTATCACCTTTATATAAATCATTTATATCAAAATTTGGATCAGTTGAAGTGATATTATCTGCTGTAATTACTAATTCAAAACTATTTTCATTATTATTTGAAATCTGAAATCCTAATTCTTTTAAATAACTTCTTGCTTGTATTGAATTAAAATCGTCTGTGCTAATTTCTTTTCCATATTTTAAATTTTGAGCAACAGCAATAACATATTTAGGAGGATATTCTTTGCCATTGTCTGTAACTACTTTATAATCTCTGATTTGGTTTGGTCTGGGAATTCCATTTTCATCAATATATTCAAAAGCTTTTATAATATCGTTTTTGTTTAATTCCTGAATTTCCATTTCTTATCTATCCTTAAATTAAAATATTTTTATAATTTTAGTTTCTCTATTTTATTATACGAAATAAAGTTTTTAGTAAGATTCTTTAAATTAATTATGAAAATGTATATCTAAATAATAAGGTATTTTAGGCTTCAAAAATAAAAATTCAAATTCCTACTAATCTGGTTTTAATTATGAATACCTTTCCTTTTTCGTTATAATAATAAATTAAGTCATTATTTATTGAAAATTATATAGGAACTTATGGACAGACATGCTATTGGTTTGATTGATTCCGGTGTTGGTGGATTTACTGTTCTAAAAGAATTACAAATTGCTTTTCCAAATGAAGATTTTATCTACTTTGGTGATTCCAAAAATATGCCATATGGCGAAAAGACAAATGCTGAAATTATCAGTTTAGTTAATTCTGGTATTCGTTTTCTCTTAAATAAAGATGTTAAACTGATCATACTAGCCTGTAACACTGCTTCCTCACAGGCCGGATCCGAAGCGTTGACGACCAGCAGCAGGGAGGCCGTGCCCGCCGGAGTCAGTTCCAGCCCGAACAGGCCGATCGTGGCCAGCAGGTTCACGGCCAGCGCGATCTCAAACATCCCCGCCCCGCAGATGATGCCGTTGCTGATCGACCAGAACAGGAACACCAGATCTTTGGACGATTTGACCGCCGTGCGGAAACGGACGATGGAGAGCGCGCCCACCATGCCGAGCGAGATGACCAGATTGGACTGCATGGCCAGAATGATCCCCGCCGTCACGACGGAGATCAGCGCCAGCGAGATGTGGAAATCTCTGTCGTAAAGGCTCCGCCGCGCGGAAACGTAGTACACCAGAAACAGATAGAGCGCAAACGCCGTCGTGACGGCCAGCACGACCAGGATCTGCGCCAGAGAAAGGTTGTTGCCGGAAAAGCCGTCCAGCACGGACTTTTTCAGCATGTCTTTAAACGTCATCGGTTCCTCCCATTCTGCCGCCGGGCGCTGCGGCGCAGCGGCACAGGTAGTATTTGGAAAAGCTGGTGCGGCGCGCCGCCCCCAGCTCCAGCTGCCGTTTCAGATACTCCGGCAGAAACGTATCGTATTTGACTTCCAGCACGTGCCGCCCCGCGGGCAGCACCGGACGCCCCGCCAGCTCCGGCTCAAAAAAGCGGTCAAACGCGGTGGCGGCGGCGATGTTGCGGTCGAACGTGATCCGCACGTTGCCCGTCCGGCACACGTAGGCCGTCCGCTCATAGCTTACGATGACTTTCGGCCGCATCCGCCCAAGGCGCTGCCGCAGCGCAAACTGCCGCACCAGCGCGGGCGCGTCCCGGAGCGCCTGCTCCGTCACGGGAAGAAACCCGCCCCGCAGCAGGAGCCGCGCCTGCTCTCTGTCCAGCGCCGCCTGCTCTTTGCGGGTCATCCCGTTTTTCTTGCTCTTTTTTTCGAGCGTGACGACATCCGCCCCGGCGTCGTACAGGCGCACGCGCCATTTTTCCCGCGGATCGGTCC
>CANQNI010000058.1 GCA_947625175.1 uncultured Eubacteriaceae bacterium
GTTAATTTAAAAAATGAATAAATTTATTGATAGAAAACAAGAGTTAGACGTTTTAAATAAAACATTTGAAAGTAAAGATTCTTTGATCTTAATAAATGGTCCGCATCATATTGGTAAGACTGAACTCGTTAAAAAATTCATCGAAGATAAACCTTATTTTTATTACAGTGCGTGTGAATTTTCTGATGAATTAAACAGAAAACAATTACTAGAATTAATTCGAGAAATTTTCCCAAATCCATTAGCACCAACAATGATGCCGAGTTGGGAAGAATTGTTCAGTTATATTGCTTTACAAACAAAAGATAAAAAATCAGTTCTGGTGATAGACAATTTAGATAATATAATTCAATCCAATCCTGATTTTCTAGATTACTTTGTTAATATTTGGGAAAAAGTTTTAAAACCTCATAAATTAACAACAATCTTAATATTACCAAATAATAGCACGTTAACTAGAGTAGAAAAAAATACTACTTTTAATAAGGAATTAAACTTAAGATTACAATTGAAACCAATTCCTTTTTTCGAATTAATTCAGCAATATCCTGAAAAACCAATCTATGAACTAGTTAGTCTTTATAATATAACAGGAGGATATCCTCTTTATTGGGACTATTTTATTAGCGCCAATTCTTTAGTTGAACAATTTAATTTAATTGTTGAATTAATGACTGACCCTAAAGGTTTCTTTTATGATCTTCCTTTGTCACTACTTCAAAGAAGCGTTTGGGATACACCAAATTATGCAACAATTCTTTATTATTTAGCTCATGAAATAAATACATTTCAAGAGTTATTAAAGAGAACGAAATTAAAAAAGAACCAACTATTGAAGTATTTAAATAATTTGGAAATTTTAGGTTATGTGGGTAAAGAAAAACCTTTATTAAAAAGAAGAAATTCTTATAAGAAATATCATTATTATATTTCTAATCCATTATTTAAATTCTGGTTCCGTTTTGTCTATCCTAATCGATCCTTATTAAATAAAAATGAATTAGTATCATTAATAATCAACGAATATGCTGATTATATTGAGAAAACCTTCAGTAATATTAGTAATGAAATTTTTGTAGCTTCAATTGGTCAAAACTTACTAGGAATGAGTCCTACCAAATATGGTACATTCTGGAACAATAATATCGAAATTCCTTTAGTAGCAATTGATGATAAAAACAAAAAAATTTTCTTTGCAGATAAAAAATTCTCTTTAAAAGATTATGGTCTAGAAAATTTTATAGATTTTGTTAAAAGTACTTTAACTCAGAAAGAGTTTAGAAAATATAAAGATTACGATCGTCTTTATGGATTGTTTACAGCAAATACCCCTTCTGAAGATCTAATGAGATATGCTTTAAATAACGATGATACTATAATTTTTTCAGGAACAAAATTAGTAAAAAAATAACCTAGAGCGTTGCTTTAGGTTTTTTTAATTTTTGAATTTCATTTAATATTAATTCAGCAGCTTCTCTTTTACTCATAATTTTAAGTGGTTTGATAAAATCTTTTGTTATTAAAGTTAATTTATTAGTGTCTTCCTTAAATCCGGAACCTTTTTCATTAATCGAGTTAGCACATATTAAATCCAAATTTTTCTTTTTAAGTTTTTTGGTACTATTTTCGATTAAATCCTGGGTTTCCATAGAAAAACCACAAAGGATTTGATTATCTTTTTTATTTTCGCCTAAATACTTTAAAATATCTTGAGTCTTTTTTAATTCAATATTGTTTAGACTTTCTTCTTTTTTTACCTTTTGATTAAACTTTTTAACAGGAGTAAAATCAGAAACAGCAGCAGCTTTAATAATAATATCTTGATTAGCAGCTCTAGATTTAACTTCCTCAAACATATCTTGAGCTGAAGTAACATTAACTCTTTTAACTCCGGGAAATTCAATTTCATTTGAAGGCCCTGAAATTAAAGTTACATTAGCTCCTCGACATAATGCTGCTTCTGCAATTTTAAAACCCATTTTTCCACTTGAATGATTTGTTATATATCTGACAGGATCAATAGCTTCCTGAGTTGGCCCTGCAGTAACCAGAACATTTTTCCCGACTAAATCTTTTTCTGTTATTAATTCTTTTTTTATATATTGAACTAATACATCAGGTTTTGGAAGTTTTCCTTTTCCAGTATCTTTACAGGCTAAAACTCCTTCATCAGGTTCAATTATTACCCATCCAAAGCTTTTTAATTTATTTAAATTCTCCTGAACAATAGGATTATCTAACATATTAGTGTTCATAGCAGGAGCAATTAATTTTGGACATTTACAAGCTAGAACTGTTGTAGTTAACATATCATCAGCGATTCCATTTGCTAACTTTCCTATAATATTAGCTGTAGCAGGGGCAATTAAAACAACATCAGTTTGTTTTGCTAAAGAAATATGAGCTACATTATAATTTACTGAACCATCAAAAGTTTTAGTAATGCATTTATTATTGGTCAAAGTAGAAAAGACTATAGGACATATTAACTTTTGAGCGTTTTTAGTTAAAATTGTTTGAACATTTAGACCATCTTTGGTTAAACTACTGGCAACATCAGCCATTTTATAGGCAGCAATACTTCCAGTTATACCTAATAATATAGTTTTATTCGTTTTATTTTCCATCTTATTTTACGTTAGTAAACAACTGCTAATTTAATTGAGTTAGTTTTCATCCATTATATAGGATATAATAATACAGTTATAAAATATTTATATAGAAAGAATCAATGTTAATCAATTCTGATTAAACATTTTAATTATAAATAGAAGGTGTTTATATGGCAAAAGATTATTCAGAAATTACACCTGAAATTCTGGACTTGGTGAAAAAATTACCTGAACCTATTGATCCGGAATTATTTACTAAATATAGAGTTAATAGAGGTTTAAGAGACTCTGAAGGAAAAGGAATATTAACCGGTCTTACTAAAATCTCAGAAATAATGAGTTATGTACAGGAAGGAGACCAACGAATAGCTTGTCCGGGTCGATTATTCTATCGCGGAATTGATGTATATGATCTGATTAATAATATAGTTGAAGATGGTAGATTTGGTTTTGAGGAAATTACTTATCTTTTAATTTTTGGAAAATTACCTAATTTAGAAGAATTAAAGGAATTTAAAAAGTTATTAGCTGAATACAGAACGTTACCTACTAATTTTGTTAGAGATATTGTTTTAAAAGCACCTAGTAAAGATATTATTAACACCTTATCAAGAAGCGTTCTAACTCTATTCGCTTATGATGATAATGCCAGTGATATTTCTATTGAAAATGTTTTAAGACAATCTATAGAATTAATAGCTCTGTTTCCTGTTCTTTGTGTTTATGCTTATAAAGCCTATCGTCATTATGAATTTGGAGATAGTTTAGTAATTCATCCTCCTCAGGAAAATTTATCCCAAGCAGAAAATTTATTATATATGTTACGTTCTGATAATCAATTTACGGATATGGAAGCAAAAGTTCTAGATGTTGCACTCATACTTCATATGGAACATGGTGGAGGAAACAATTCAACTTTTACAACTCATGTTGTAACTTCTTCTGGAACTGACACCTATTCTTCAGTAGCAGCCTCTTTAGCTTCTTTAAAAGGTCCTAAACATGGTGGAGCTAATATAAAAGTTGTTGAAATGTTTGAGGATATTAAAAGAAATGTAAAAGATTGGAATAATGATGAGGAAATTTCTAACTATCTTGAAAAAATAATGAATGGCGAAGTTTTTGATAAACGAGGTCTTATTTATGGAATGGGCCATGCTATCTATTCTATTTCTGATCCGAGAGCCGAAATATTAAAAAGATATGTTAAAGGATTAGCACAAGAAAAGGGTAGAGAAAAAGAATTTAATTTGTATGAAAAAGTAGAAAAACTTGCCCCTCAAGTAATCACCAAAAACAAAAAAGTTCATAAACAGATTAGTGCCAATATCGATTTTTATAGTGGATTTGTTTATCATATGTTAGATCTTCCAATTGAGTTATATACTCCAATTTTTGCTATTGCCCGAATTGTAGGTTGGAGTGCACATAGATTAGAAGAATTGTTAAGTAATTCTAGAATTATTAGACCGGCTTATATGAATGTACAAAAAAGGGAAAGTTATACTCCTCTTCTAGAAAGAGAATAAATTTATTTATTTATGAAATTAAATAACTTTAAGAATGAAGTTAATCAGATATTAAGCAAAGTAAAAAAACCAATAACTTATACAGGAAATGAAGTTAATTCAATTCATAAGGAATTAACTGAAGATACTATTCGATTTGCTTTAGCTTTTCCTGATATCTATGAAGTTGGAATGAGTCATATAGGAACAAAAATTCTATATGGTTTATTAAATTCATATGAGGATATTTGGGCTGAACGTGTTTTTGCTCCTTGGCAAGATATGGAAGAATTAATGATAGAAAAAGGAATTCCTCTTTATGCCCTGGAATCAATGGATCCAATTAAAAATTTTGATTTTATTGGTTTTTCATTACAATATGAGATGAGTTATACCAATTTGCTTAATATGTTAAAGCTTTCTCATATTGCTCTTCAAAGTAAAGATCGATTAGAATCTGACCCAATAATAATAGCAGGGGGACCTTGTACTTATAATCCTGAACCTTTAGCAGATTTCATTGATATCTTTGTTATTGGTGAAAGTGAAGAAGTGTTACCTGAACTTATGGATGCCTACCGTGAATGGAAAAAAAGTGGTTTAAGTAGACAGGACTTTCTTAAAAGAGCAGCTCAAATTGAAGGAATTTATGTTCCTCAGTTTTATAATGTTGAATATAACGGAAATGGAACAATTAAATCTTTTACACCAACAGTTGTACAAGCAAAACCTATAATTAAAAAGCGTTTTATAAAAGATTTAAATAATACCTATTATCCTGAAAATCTCATAGTTTCTTATACTCAAACTGTTCATGATAGGTTAAGTTTTGAAATATTCCGTGGTTGTCCTCATGGATGTCGATTTTGTCAGGCTGGACAAATTTATAAACCTGTAAGAGAGAAGAGTTTAAATAGAATTATGGATAATATCGATCTACTCCTTAAAAATACAGGTTATGAAGAAGTAAGCCTTGCTTCTTTAAGTTCAGGTGATTACTCAAACATTGAAACCTTAATTTCCAATTTAATGCAAAAATACGAAGATAAAAAAATTGGAGTTTCTTTACCATCGTTACGTATTGATTCATTAAGTATTGATATGTTAAAAGAGATGGAAAAAGTTAAACGAAGCAGTATCACTTTAGCTCCAGAAGCCGGAACCCAGAGATTAAGAGATGTTATTAATAAGAATGTAAAGGAAGAAGATTTATTAAATACAGTTTCTTTAGCCTTTAATGAAGGATGGGGCAGAATAAAGCTTTATTTCATGACTGGACTTCCTACAGAAACTGATAAAGATATTGAAGGAATTGCACAAATTGCTCAAAAAGTAGTTGATGAATATTTTAAAATTCCTAAAGAAAATAGAAATAAAAATATTCAGGTTATAGTAAGTACTTCCTGTTTTGTTCCTAAGCCTTTTACTCCATTTCAATGGGTTGGTCAAATTAATACAGAAGAATTTAATAGAAGACAATCCTATTTAAAAAGTTTAATTAAAAATAGAAGAATAAAATACAATTGGCATGAAAGTACTTTATCTTATTTAGAAGCCGTATTTGCTCGTGGTGATAGAAGATTAGGTAAAGTATTACAGAGAGCTTTTGAATTAGGTTGTCGATTTGATAGCTGGTCCGATTGTTTTGAACCGGAAAAATGGGAACAGGCTTTTAAAGATTGTGAAATTAACTCTGACTTTTATGCTTTAAGACAACGGGATGCATCAGAAATTTTACCATGGGATTTTATTGATATAGGTGTTACTAAAGATTTTTTACGTTTAGAATGGGAAAAGGCTTTACTTGGAATTACTAGTACTAATTGTAAAATTGGTTGTGAACAATGTGGAATAATTGAGTTTACCAAAGATAATTTAATAAAAAACTCACTTTGCCTTAATAAAGATTTAAAGAATTATGATCAAAGTCAGAATTAAATTTAAAAGAGGAGAGGAGTTACGTTTCCTTTCTCATTTAGACCAACATAGAATGTTTACCAGAGCTTTAAGGAGAGCGGATTTACCAATATCTTTTTCTCATGGATTTAATCCACATCCCATAATTTCTTTTGCCAACGCTCTAAGCGTTGGAATGACTAGTGATAGTGAATATGTTGATATAGGTTTAGATCTTGATTCTGACGAAGAAATAAATTTAAAACAGTTACATAAAACTTTACAATCCGTTTTACCTAAAGGAATAAAAATTTCTAAAGTAGAAATTTTACCTGAAGGAGCAAAATCATTAACACGAATTATAGAATATGCAGATTATGATATAACTTGTACTGATTTACATGTTACTGATATTGATAGCTTTAATGATCAATTAAATGATTTTGTTAATCAGGAAGTTATTGAAATAGAAAGTGTTAATAAAAAAGGAAAAAAGAAAGTAAGAAATATCAGACCAGCCTTTGAAACAATCGAAGCAATAAAACAACAAAAGGATGTAATTCTCTTTCATATTCGGATGATTCCTGTTGAAAACTCTTTACTCTCTCCCGAGAAAGTTATTCTAACTTTTCTAGGTCAGATAAATTATTACGGTAATAAACTAAATATTACTTCGCATAGAAAAGATTTGGTTATAAACGAAGATCTTTAGAATATTATTATGGTTCGAAAACTTAAATATTTTGTTTTACTTTTATTACATACAACATTATGTATTATTTTTTTAATATTTGTTTATAAAAGTATGACAAAAGAAAGTAAAATTACCTACACTGATTTTGAGCTTAATTCATTTAATTCTCAAGATGCTAAACTTGCCTATAATGGTTATGTTGTTACCAGTCATAAAAATAAATTATGTCTAATTGATAGCCATACTAAAAAATATAAAGATGAAAGCTTTTCATCTAATTGGATTGGTGCAATAGCTGATAATAATGCAGTTGTTTATACTAATAAAAACTCTTTAACTAGATGTGGCAGAATTGATACTGATAATTCTACAATTACAGGTAATATTGAAATTTTAAAATCTGATAATACTACAATTGATCCAGCTTTAACAAGATTTAATGGTTATTACTACTTATGTTTAACCAGGATTAATGGAAATATTAATAATGCTTCTAAAGATGACGATAATGGTTTATACGCAATTGAATTATATCGTTCTACTAATTTACAAAATTGGGAGTTTATTAATACAATTTATTCAGCTTTTAGAAATTTAGAAGATATAAAATTTTCGAAGAGTAATCAGTTAGAGATAATTTTTGAAGAAGAAGATTACGATAAAGGTCCTTCCAAAATTTTAAGATCAATATCAACAAATTCTGGTAAAACATGGACTGACCCGATTTTGTGTGTTGATAATTCTTCTGATTCTGAACCTGCTGCTTTATATCATTTAAAAGATAATTACTATATTTTTTATTCAAGCGATGAGGAAAATCCGGGGGAATCCTATCAGGGAGCTGAAGCCTATTATAATTGTTACGATAGAGATTTTAAATATCAATATAAAATTAAAATACCATTAAAGTTTAAAAAGGGAATTTTACTTTATGACGTTCAAATAGTTGATGATAAAATTTATTTCCTTTATTCACATGATTATAATAAAGAAAATGATTTAGTTCTTGAATCATTCCAATTAAACGAAGTAGGTATAAAATAAGCAGAAAATCTATTTGATTTTCTGCTTTAATTTTAAACAAAATCCATTATAAAACCCATTAATAATCCCAGTAAACCACCTAGATAAACAATAGCATTTAATTCTTTTCTCATTAAATCTAAAAGTAACTTTTCAAGTTCAATTAAACTAAAATCATTTATCCTATCTTCAACTAATTTTGCTAAATTAATTTCTTTTAAAACATTTGGTAAATAATTTTTTACTGAATAATCATAAACATCAATTATGGCTTTATTCAATTGAGGAATATATTTTTCTGAATTAGCATATATTTTGGAAACAGGATAATCTAAAACGACATTTGTTTCTTTGTCTAAAAATTGTGAAATTATTATCATTCCTTGTTTTTCAATAGTATCATTAATTAAAAAGATAATTTTATCTTCAACAAGGCTAATTATCATCGGCATAAACTGAATTGAAGTAGGATCTTCTTGAAGTCTTCTTTCAAATTCTTTATTAACCGCATTCATAGCCATTTTACCAATGTTCATGGTAACAGCTTTTTTATAGACAATTTCCGTAAGTTTTTGTTTTGCAGATTGAGAGAATTCAGTTAATTGTTTATCAGAAACAAATTTGAGAATAATTTCCTTGATACTATCATCACTATCTTTAAACTTTTCCAAGAAAGTATCTACATAATATATTATTTTATCTTTTATTTCTGGAGTCAACATTCCTTTTTCTAGAACTTCTGCATTAACCAGTTCTGTTGCCACAACATTACCAATTGAATGAGCAATTCTTGGTTTTTCCTTTGGAATTAAACCAGGAGTAAAAGGTAAGGTAAATTTTCCAATTTTAATTGGATACAAAGGTCTAAATAACATCCTAATAGCAATACCGTTAGTTATTAAACCAATAATAGCACCAACGATTGGACCAACTAACCATTGCCAGTCTTCTAAATTCATAATAATACCTTTATGAAAATTTTGTTAAACTTATTATACACAAATTGATTAATCTTAAACTTAAGATTTGATCAACAATTATTATTCAATCAGTATATATTTAATTCTTAAACATTTTGATATAATAAGTAATACTGTTATTTTTGCTTAGAATAGAAGGAAAAAAATTGAATATAACATTAAAAGATGGAAGTATTAAAGAATTTCCTAGCGGTATAACAGTTTATGATATAGCAAAAGGTGCGACTCGTTTTTAAGTGAAAAGCTTAGACACATAAGTGAACGAATAATCCAACAGGGAGA
>CANQNI010000059.1 GCA_947625175.1 uncultured Eubacteriaceae bacterium
TCTCCCTGTTGGATTATTCGTTCACTTATGTGTCTAAGCTTTTCACTTAAAAACGAGTCGCACCTTTTGCTATATCAATTGCTTTATTAATTAGAGACTGATGACCTTTATGAACTCCATCAAAAAAACCTAGAGCCATAATTAAAGGTTCATTTTTATAATTATCGTTCATTGTATTTAGATTAGATCTTTTTCAAACATTATAAATCTTGTTTCATCAGTTTCATCATAATGAAGTTCTGCCTGGCCAAGATTTTTATAATCATTATTTTCATAGAAATGAACTGCTGGAATATTAGAATAAATAGTATCAAGATGAATAGATTTAAAACCATTTTCTAAAGCATATTCTTCAATTAAATTAATAAATTTTTTTCCAATACCTTGGCCTCTTAAATTTTCCTTTACAGCAAAAGTATGAATAGTTAAGATTTCACTTTCATCTAATTCAGGTTGAGACCAGTTAATTTTTTGATAATCTTTTATTCTATCTATATTCAAAACTGAGGAACCAATTATAGAACCATCTTGAATAAGAATAAATAATTCCTTTGATCTAGCCTTATCTTCAAGATAATTAAAATCAGGATAAACTCCTTTAGTCCATTTCGGGTAATTAACAGTTTTATCCATACTATCTAAAAGATCATTATATAGTTTTAAAACGTCATTTATTTCAGATAGCTTAGCATTTCTTATTCTTAAATTATCTTTCAAGGAATCACCAGTTATGTATTTAGCATTTTCTTTGGTTGAATATAAATTGAACTATTATCTCCTAATTGTTTAATACCAATTGCTTTTAATTTTCCATTTAAGGTCAAAGCAACATTCTCGCCAATCTCAATTTCATTTAAATTTGTATTAACGTCAGGAGAAAATAGTTTATTTCCATTAATTAAAAACTTCTCAGAAGTTGGATTTACAGAGACAACCTTTAGAGATTTAACAATTTCTTCAAGAGGTAGTAAATGAGTAATTATATCATTTATATCTATAATATCATTTAAATTAATACTATCTTTTAAATCAAAATTATTACTATTTAAACGTTTTAACTCTCTTAAATAAGCTTCATTGTTTAAAGCCTTACCCAGATCTCTTGCAATAGCCCGAATATAAGTTCCTTTTGAACAATTTATTAAAAGAGTAATAGAATTAGGAAATTCATCCTTATTTATTATTTCAATATTATTAATTGTTACTTTAGATGGTTTGATCTCAATATCCACATTCTTTCGCGCATACTCATAAAGTTTTTTTCCTTTAATTTTTTTTGCAGAATAAATGGGAGGAACTTGATCTATTTCTCCTTTAAATTTTTCTAATTCTTTTATTAAATCTTCTTCAGTTAAATTATCAACAGATTTTTCACTAATAACATTCCCGAGAATATCATCAGTATCTGTACTTTTCCCAAAATCAATAACAGCCTCATAGATCTTATTTCCATTTTCAATATATGGAATAAGTTTAGTAGCCTCTCCAATACAAATAATAAGAAGGCCTGAAGCATTTGGATCTAGAGTTCCAGTATGCCCGACCTTCTTTACTTTTGTTATTTTACGAATATAGTTAACTACATCATGAGATGTTATTCCCTTTGGTTTATTAATTAATAATAATCCATTCATTATTCGTTTAATAATTCTTCCATATCTTTTACAAGATTAATTTTTATATCTTCTAAATTACCTTCCATAGAAAAACCGCTTGCTCTAAGATGACCACCACCACCATATTTTGTAGCTAATTTAGAAACATCTATATCAAATGGGGCTTTTGAACGTATTGACATCTTAAATTCATTTGGTTCCTGTTCCTTAATTAAAACAGATATCATACTTGTATCTAGATTCATTCCAATATTAGATAAGTCATCTGATACATTTTCTATTCCACCATACTCATTAATTACATCATAAGGTAAGGTTAAAATAGCTATTTTACCGTCATCAAACAATTCAATACTTTCTATTGCTTTTCCATATAATTTAAGCTGTTCTAAACTCTTCGTTGAATGTAGCCTTTTTGATAGAGGAGCAAAATTGTCATCTTTAGTATAAATTTTTGAAGCAATTTTATGTGTTTGACTATTAGTATTTGAAAACTGAAATGATCCAGTATCAGTACTTAAAGCTGTAAAAATCGCCTCTCTCATTTCTTTATCTAAAGGTATATTTAATTTTTCTAGAACTTGATATACCAACTCTCCACAAGCTGCTGTTTCATATACAAAATTGATATCCCCATAGTTTTGATTACTCTTATGATGATCTATAGTAATGAGATTATCCCATTCTGTTTTTTTATCTGGATAAACGGAAAAATCTTTAGTCGAACAATCAACTATAATTAAACTATCATATTTCTCTTTAAGATCCTTATTAAAAAATTTCATTTCCGGAAAAAATTTAAGTCTGGGATCAATGGTAGTATCAACACAGTAATCAACTTCTTTACCTAAAGCTTTTAACCCTTTACCTAAGGCAACTAAGGAGCCGATAGCGTCTCCATCTGGTTTTCTATGAGCCTGTAATAATATTTTGTTAGATTTCTCCAGTTGGTCGATTAATTCTTGAGGAACCTCCATTAAAATGCCTCTTCTTCCTCTGGTAATTGTTCACTTATTTGGCCATCTGCCTTAAGTTGATCTAAAATTTGATCTATTTTATTACCATATTCATATGAATTATCTAATTTGAAGTGAAGAGCAGGAGTCTGATAAGTTTTAAGACCTTTACTAAGCTCTTTTCTTAAAAAACCAGATGCATGTTCTAATGCTTCTAAAATTTCATCTTTATCCGAATCAGAACCAATAACACTTATATAAACTGTAGCATCTTTTAAATCGGGAGTTGTATTTACACTAGTGATTCCTATAGAAGAGCCAATTATACGATCATCTTTTATTTTGTTTGCTATTAAAAGACTTAGATCTCTTAAAATAATTCCATTAAATCGTTCTAATCGATGAGATGAAGCCATATTTCCTCCAAATTTTTAAAGAGTTCGCTGTATTGCTTGCATTTCATACGTTTCAATTAAATCACCCACTTTAAGATCATTCATATTTTCGATTCCTATACCGCATTCGAAACCTTGAACTACTTCACGGACATCATCTTTGAAACGTCTAAGAGAATTTATAACGCCATCATAAATAACTACTCCATCTCTAATAATGCGAGCTTTATCATTTCGACTAACTTTACCATCAGTCACGTATGATCCTGCTACAACAAGTCCTCCTGGAATTTTAAATACTTCTCTAACTTCTGATTCACCTAATACCTTTTCTTCATATTCAGGTTCTAGAAGACCTTCCATAGCATTTTTAACGTCATCTATAACATCATAAATAACTGAATAGTATCTAATATCAACTTCTTCATTTTCGGCAGTTGTTCTGGCAATTCTATCAGCACGAACATTAAATCCAATGACAACAGCATTTGATGTTGAAGCTAACATAACGTCAGTTTCATTAACTGCACCAACTGCTCCATGAATTACATTAACTCTTATTTCATCATTACTTAATTGTTCAAGAGACTGAGTTAAAGCCTCGACAGATCCCTGAACATCAGCTTTTAAGATAATATTGATATCAGTAATCTGACCTTCTTGAATTCTGGTAAAAATATCATTTAAATTAACAGAGGTTTTCTTTTGAAGTTTCTGTTTTTCAATTTCTTGTCTTTGTTGAGCTAATTGACGAGCTTCCTTTTCATCTTCTAGGACAATAAAATCATCACCAGCTATAGGAAGATCAGAAAGTCCAGATATTTCAACAGGTTGTGACGGACCAGCTTTTTTAATTCTACGACCTTTATCATCCATCATGGTTCTTACTTTTCCATAAGTTAAACCTGATAGAATCGTATCTCCTACATGCAAAGTTCCATGTTGAATTAATAAAGAAGCAGTTGGTCCTTTTCCTTTTTTAACTTCAGCTTCTATAACAGAACCTCTGGCTTCTCGGTTTGGATCCGCTTTTAATTCTTCCATTTCAGCTACTAGAAGAATATTTTCAAGTAATTCTTCTATATTTGTACCTTTTTTTGCTGAAATAGGAACAGCTATATAATCTCCTCCCCATTCTTCAACTAGAATATTCTGTTCAGTTAATTCCTGTTTAACTCTTTCAGGATTTGCTCCTTCTTTGTCAATTTTATTAATTGCTATTATTATTGGAACTTTAGCAGCTTTAGCATGATTAATCGCTTCTATAGTTTGAGGCATAACTCCATCATCAGCTGCAACTACCAGAACAGCTATATCAGTCATTTGGGCACCACGAGATCTCATAGCTGTAAAGGCAGCATGTCCAGGTGTATCAATAAAAGTTATGTTTTCATTATTAATATTAACGGTATAAGCTCCTATATGTTGAGTTATACCACCAGCTTCACCTTTAACAACATTTGTTTCTCTTATTTTATCTAATAGCGAAGTCTTTCCATGATCGACATGACCCATAACAGTTACAACAGGAGGACGTTTCTTTTCTTTACCCGTAACCAGATTATCATATTCCTCAAACATCTTTTCAAAGACGTCTTCAGTTGAAATAGCTTTGACTCTATAACCTAAATCTTCAGCTACAATCTGAGCAATATCAATGTCAATTTGCTGATTTATGGTAGCCATTGTCCCATTATTCATTAAATCCATAATTATTTCTGTAGGAGTAATGTCTAAAATTTCAGCAAATTCACCAACAGTAAGCAGTTCAGGAATTTCATAAATTTTATTTCTTTTCTGATCAAGTTTTCTTTCTTCTCTTTGTTTACGATAATCTACGTGTTTACTCTTATTCCTCTTACTGTTATCTCTGATTTTAATAGGACGTTCAGCTTTCTTATTTTTATAATTTTTCTTTTTCTTGCCCTGATTTTTATTCCTTGGAGGATTATTTTGAGCAGGAGCATTCATCTGATTAAAATTATTTCTTCTTCTGGTACGATTCCTATTCTGGTTATTACTTTGGTTTCTCTGGTTATTAGTTTTTCGTGTTTGAGTGTTTTTACTCTTGGTTTGTTGAGTCTGGTTTTGTTGATTTCGATTATTATCAAAATCGCGAGTGTTAGATTTATTTTGTCTATTATTTCGATTTCGATTATTATAATGAGACTGGTTATAACGATTATTCCGATTTCCACGGGTATTTCTACGCTGTTGATTTCTTTCATTTTGAGTGTTCTTTTGAGCATTTTGACTTTCTTTTTGTTGTCTTCTTCTTTCTTTTTGCTGTTGAACACGTTCAGTATATCTTTTTCGAAATAAATTGATTTCTTCCTTAGTTAAAGTACTCATATGACTTTTAACTGGGATATCTAACTTATTTAATAATTCAACTAAAGCTCCACTTGAAAGTTTCAGTTTTTTAGCTAACTCGTATACACGTGTATTAGCCATTCCTTCCTCCTATCTAGCTGTTTTGATTAATTCATGTTTAACCTCACCAATCAGCTTTTGAATTTAATTAATAATAATTTCTTTTATTTCATCTCGAATCTTATTAATCGTTTCATTATTGATAGATTGTCTAAAGGATCTTTCCAGAAAACTCTTTTTTAAGAACTTATTGATGCATGCTTCATCTTTACAAATATAAGCTCCTCTTCCATTAGCTTTTCCGGTTGGATCGTAAAAGAAATTATTATCTTTATCACGAACAATACGTATTAAATCATTTTTATCTTTTTTGTTTCGGCATACTATACAAGTACGCTCTGGTCTTTTTTTTAATTTACTCAAATAACTCTTTTATTTTTTCTTCGCTGAATAGATCATCATCGTTATCTGAATTATCTTTAATTTCATCTTCAACGAATAAATCATCTTCCAGGATTTCTTTTATTTTCTTTTCTGATTGCGTTAGTTTCTTTGGATTAGTATATTCCTCTTCAAAATCAGGATTTTTGTTTAATAATTCATTATACTGATCTTGGCTCTTTATATCAACCTTCCAACCTGTTAGCTTAGCTGTTAATTGAACATTTTTTCCTTCTTTACCAATAGCTAAAGCTAGTTGGTCCTGATCAACAATAACAATTGCAGTTTTTTTATCAGGATTAGTAATGATTTTTTTAACCTTAGCAGGACTTAAAGCACTTCTTAAATATTCATTAATATCTTTTGAATAAACTACGATGTCAATCTTTTCATTTCCGATTTCATTTAAAATATTCTGAATACGTGAACCTTTTCTACCTATGCAGGTTCCAATAATATCTAATCTAGGATTATTACTGACAACTGCTACTTTTGTTCTAAAACCCGGATCACGAGCAATGCTTTTAATATCTAAACCTCCATCGATGAATTCTGGAATTTCTTCTTCGAAAAGACGTTTTATAAAATCAGGATTGGTTCTAGATACTCTAAGTTGAACACCTTTAGGGGTATTTTTTACGCTATTTAAAAAGACTTTAATTCTATCACCACGTTCATAAGTTTCATTGGGAATCTGTTCATTCTGTGGTAATATAGCATCAACCGAATCTAAATCTATATAAACATTTCCTCGATTGGTTCTGGTAACTATACCATTAATATTTTCTTTTAACCTTTTACTAAAAACCTCATATAATTTATTTCTTTCAGCTTCTAAGATCTTTTGCATTATAAGTTGTTTAGCATTTTGAGCTGCTATACGACCAAAATCTTTTGGGTTAGAAGGAATTTTAACCAAATCATCTATTTCATAAGCTGGATTTATCTCTTTGGCTTTAATCAGAGAGATTTCTTTATGAGGATCTTGAACCTCATCGACTACAATTTTTGTTTCATAAACAGTAATCTCACCAGTTTCCCGATCAATGGTTACTTCAACATCTTGAGCTTCTTTATAATTTTTTTTATAAGCACTCGTGATTGAAGCTTCAATAGCCTGAATTAAATCTTCTTTAGAAATATTTTTTTCACTTTCAAGTTGATCCAGAGCTGTTATAAAATCTTTATTCATATTTTCATTATTCCTTAAAATAGTACCGCTGGAGCTATTTTTGAAATATCCTTACGATTTAATTCTAATACTTTTTTATCTAATTCTATAGAAATAGTATTATCATTAAAATCTTTAAGTTTTCCTTGATAAGTCTTTTTTCCATCAACTTTTCTAAATAGTTTTATATCAACAACTTCTTCTAAATTTTCTTTTAAATCCTCATCAGTTTTTAATGGTCTATCAATTCCTGGCGAAGAAACTTCAAGTAAATATGATGGTTCAATTGGATCGACTTCATCTAGAAAAGGGGAAAGAGCTCTACTAACTTGTTCACAGTCTTCTAAAGAAATTTCTCCATCTTTATCAATATAAACAGTTAAAATCCAAGTCTTTCCATGTTTTTCAAAAGTTACATCTTTACATTTATAACCTTCCCGAGTTACTACTGGTTCTAATAATTCATATAATTCATCAGCTTTTGACATAATCTTTACTCCATTAAAAAACCTCTATATATTCTATAGAGGTTTTGTTTTAGACTTCCAATATATCTTTTTCTTTATTTTCAATCACATTATCAATAGCTTTAATCTGATCATCAGTTAATTTCTGAATATCTTTTTCAGCATCTTTTAAGTCATCTTCTGTAATTGTCGAATTTTTTTCTTCATCTTTTAATTCTTGTAAAGCTTTTCTACGAATATTTCTGATAGAAACTTTAGCTTCTTCACCATATTTATGGGCTTGTTTAACTAGTTCCTTACGTCGTTCTTCGGTCAACTGAGGAACAGCAAGTCTAATTATTTTACCATCATTAGATGGATTTATTCCAATATCCGCTACTTGTATAGCCTTTTCAATCGCTTGGATCTGACTAGGATCAAATGGACTTACTGTAATTAAACGTGCTTCAGGTGCGGCAATATTTGCTACCTGATTCAAAGGAGTACTGACTCCATAATAATCAATAGTAATTCGATCTAATACATGTGTATTAGCTCTACCTGCTCTTAAACTTAATAAAGCCTGTGATAAATTATCAACAGATTTTTCCATACGTTCCTTTGCCTGATCAATAATTTTGTCTTGCATATTAACTCCTTTAACGAATTAATGTTCCCACATTTTTACCAGTAAGAACTTGTAATAAATTCTCTGGATCTTTTAATCCAAAAACCTGTATAGGCATTTTATTTTCTTTACATAAGGTAATGGCTGTTAAATCCATTACTTTTAAATCTCTTTTTAAGACTTCGTCATAAGTCAGTTCTTTAAACTTACGAGCTTGAGGATTTTCATTAGGATCCTCTTCATAAACTGCATCAATATTCTTAGCTAACAAAATTACTTGTGCTCCTATTTCAACTGCTCTTAAGGAAGCTGCTGTATCAGTTGTGAAGAAAGGATTTCCAGTTCCAGCAGCAAAGATTACTATTCTATCTTTTTCGAGATGTCTTATCGCTTTACGCATGATAAAAGGTTCACATACGGTATTCATCGTTATAGCACTTTGAACTCTTGTTGGAATTCCATGCTTTTCAAAAGTATCTTGTAAAGCTAAGGCATTTATAACAGTTGCTAACATTCCCATATAGTCAGCAGCTGTTTTATCCATATTTTCACCATATCGACCCCGCCAGAAATTTCCACCACCAACTACTATAGCTATTTCAATTCCTAGATCATAGATTTTCTTAATCTCATTTGTAATACTTTCTAATGTCTTAGGATCTAATCCCGTTGTTTCATTTCCTGCTAATGCTTCCCCGCTAAATTTTATTAAGACTCTATGATACTTCGGTTCCATAATTTCCTCGATATAAGTATTGTTTGTTAAGAATATTTTAACTTAAAATTGGAAATATTGCAGTATTAAGCTATTTTGGAGTGACATACTCCCGGCATTTAACGAAGTCTTCATTTGAAGTGCGGG
>CANQNI010000060.1 GCA_947625175.1 uncultured Eubacteriaceae bacterium
GAGAATAATATGTTTGCAATAAGCGATTATTCAGCTATAGAAGCAAGAGTAATTGCCTGGTTATCTGGTGAAAAATGGAGATTAGATGCTTTTAAAAATAACCAGGACATTTACTGTGTTTCTGCTAGTCAAATGTTTAGTATCCCTTTAGAAAAAATATTAAATAAAAATGCTCCGGAACATGCTTTAAGAGCACAGGGTAAGGTTGCCGAACTTGCCTTAGGATATCAGGGAGCTATTGGAGCTATAGCTAAGATGGATTTTAATAATTCAATTCCTGAAGAAAGCAGAGGACGAATTGTCAATCAGTGGCGCTCTAAAAGTCCTAACATAGTAAATTTATGGGAGCTCTGCGAAGAGGCAGCTCTGGAAGCAGTTGAAAATAAAACAAAGGTTTCTGTAAAAGGATTATTAGAATTTAATTTTTCTGAAGAAGATAACTTTTTATCCATAAAACTTCCCTCAGGTAGAAAACTTTATTATCCAGAAGCTGAAGTCGGTATTAATCCGCGAAAAAAATTAGCAGTAAGTTTCTTAGGTGTTGATTCTAAAACCAAAAAAATCGGGCGCCTCTTTATGTATGGCGGAAAAATTGTAGAAAACTGTGTTCAGGCTATTGCCAGAGATTGTCTGGCAGAAAGTCTTTTAAAACTTAATAGCTCAGGATATAAAATTCGCTTTCACGTTCATGATGAAGTCATTGTAGAAGTAGATAAAAAAACAGCTCCAGAAGAATTGGAGAATATCATGAAAATAATGTGTGAACCGCCGGAATGGGCTCCTGATTTACCTCTTAATGCTGCCGGTTTTGTATCTGATTTTTATATGAAAGATTAAAAATCCATGCATAGAGAAACCAAAGAAAACTGGAATATTATCAGGAATAATTTATTTTTTAAGCAACAGGAACTTTATAAAACTCTGATTAAAAAGAAAATTTCAATCCCTGATATGCTCAGAATTACTAATGAAATTGTTGATATTAACAAAGAAATAAAGCGACTTATTCTCCATATGAAAGAGAATAATGAATTAGAAGAAAATGCTTAAAGAAATAATAGATCAAATTAGATCTCAAATTGATAACTTAAAAGGGTCCATAGAACCGGTAAAACGTAAAAGTAAAATTTTAAAACAGTATAGGATTTATTTCCCTAACGGTTATGGCGCTTCAATTATTGACAATACCTACAATAAAAATTTAGAAGTTGCTGTTATCTCAAAAGCCAATGCCTGGGGAGTAGATTATAATAACGATTTATTTACTGACGTGACAGAATGCCAAAAGGATCCGGATTCACTATTTGAACTTTTAGAACAAATAGCTGAACTAAAAACAGATTCTAAAAGACTTAATACTATTACTAATATAGTTTATAAAGCCCAGGATGCTTTAAGAAACTCAGAATATGAATATTTAGATCAATTACTCGGTCAAATCTTAACTGAAGTAGATTAGAAAGAATTGAAAACTATGAGTGAAGAAAAAGAAAAATTAAATTTTTTAATAAGTTTAATAAAAAATTTAAATGCCAACTTTCCTGAAAGTAGGATTGAACATCGGATGAAATATTTAAATGAACCCGAATACGGAACCCAAAATATACCTCTTTCTGATATTAAAGAAGTTAAATTAACTATTAAATTTTGGAGATAAACAAATGACTTATGAAGAAAGATTAAAAGAATTTCAAAGTAATATTGATAAAGCCATTCACAATTTAATGAAAATTAGAAATATATCAGTGATTCCTGATTTAGATATTATCAGTCACCATTTTAATTACATTTGTAATGGGATAGAAGAAACGGTTGAAGTTATTCTAAAAGATCAAAGGAAGTTAAATGGATAAACAACAGCAATTAAATAGTTTTAAAGAATGTATTGATGATGCTATCGAGGAATTAACAAGAATAAAAAATATTATAAATGTTAATGATTTATATGCACTTTCTGTTTTTTACCAGGATGTATCATGCGCTATCCATTGTCTGTTAGAAGGCCTATTTTTTCACCAGGATCAGGAAGAAAGAAATAGCAATGAACGAAAATTAATGCTGTATAAAAAACAGCTTAAGGAGTTTAGCAACAATTTAAATCAGCTCCAAGACTCTATTGACTTAACTGATCTAGAAAAACTGGAGAAGTACTATCCGGACTTGGATATGGCTATGTCGGTTTTAAATTTAATTTATGGAGATAAATCAAATCAAAATGAAATACAGTGAAGCATGGGAATTATCAAAAAAGAGCCACGATCCCAATAAAAAATTAAAAAGACTCCAAGAAATATTAAACCCAGATTCTCAAAGTAATAAAGAACTGGAACTGTTTAATGAAATTTGTTATCAGAATAGCCCCGATCTGGATTTAGAACTGGCAAAACTCGGTTTTATTAAAGCAATGACTATTGAATTCCCTGATTATTATAGTGAGAGTTTCGTCGATATCTATAAAAATGATAATGACGATTTAATTGAATTAATTCATGGATTTGGTCTTGGCCTTTATTTTAATAATGAGGAAACGTTTATTGATTATTCAGATGAAATCGGAAAAGTTGAAAAACAGGCACTAAGTTGGATTAGAAAGAAAATTAATGAGGCTGTTAATGGCTAAAGAAGAAAAGTATGACATAGATTTAAATGACTTGTATGCCCAACTTAATTTAGAACCTTTTGAAATTCAGGAAAATAATGGGGACCCAATTGAAGTAATAAAAGCCCGAGAGCTTAATTATTATAAAAATGAATTAAAGGAGCTGGGAAACGAATTAATTGCTTTATCGGAAGTCCTGGAAGTAAAGGATTTGGATATTCTTGATAACCGAATCCCTCCGATTAATTACTGCGTTAATAAATTAACTCCTTTAATTTTAGCCCGTAAATTTAAGAATAAACAAAATTTTTATAAGGAATTTACTGTAAAAGATAGAGATGAAAAAGGATGAAATTGTTTAATGACAAAACAGAACCTGTTAAGGTTTCTACCAAACTTAAAAAATTAAAGAATCAGGAATTTGAACAGGAACAAATCTTTGATATTAAAATTGATTACTATACAAAATGTAATACCTCAATTAAAGTTAAAGCTTTAAATAAACAACACGCTTTAGAAAAAGCAGAAAATGATTTTAACCGTCATAATGCCAGATGGATTAGCGAAGGCGGTAATCCTAAGGAATTAATCAGACTGGAAATTATCGAAAAATAAACCAACAGATCGGAGAAATCTCATGCAAGTTAAACTAAATGGAACTGAACATAAAGCAGAACTTAAAAAGTATGTCGACCAAGAAGAAACAGCGCTTATTTTAGTTAACGAAAATAACCAGGCAATGGTCAGCTTAGCTATTGATTTTGAAGAAGAGTTACCTGATTATTATGTTGGTCTAGTAGATGTAGATAATTTTACTTGGATAGAAGATTTTATCAAAGAGTATAAATTAGGAAAACCAACGGGAATTTATTGCCAATCGGGCGATATTAAATGTCAATTATACATGTTTGATCTAAAAAGATTCAATGAATTATTTAGGATTAAATTTAGGTTGAAATACGGTTTTGATGAATGGAGTAGATTAAGTTTGAACTAGAAAACAAACAAAATGAATAGACAAGCCAGAAGAAGAAATAGTAGGAAAAAAGCTACTACATATCAATTATCTTCAGAACAAATTGCTTCTATGTCTTTTAATAGTGAAAAACAAGCTTATAACACTATGAAGCAGAATCTAAATGGAATATTAAAAGAAGAGGGTAGGCGTTGTACCCTCGAAGCCTTTAAACAGACTTTTTATATCCCTCTCCTTGTCTTAAGAAATGAAGGCTGGGGAAAAGTAAGACTAGCTCGCTTTGCTGAAAATATGATTAAACAACTCGAATTTTTTGAAGATAATGCTTTTACTGCTAATGATATTAAAGAAATGATTAAAGATGAAACTGGAATCGAGCTCGAATTTGAACTGGATTTTAAGAATCAGAAATCACATATTAAATTAATTAAAAACTAATGGAAAAAATAGAACAGAAATTTTATTCAGCTTCTGATTTAATGACAATGCTTAACTGTAAAAAATCAAAAGCCTATCGTTTAATTAGAAAGCTAAATGATGAACTCGAAGAAAAGGGGATTAAAACTATTCAGGGAAGAATTTTAAAGTCCTATTTCGATCAATTATATGGAATAGAAAAATGAAAGATAAATTAACATTCTTTTTAAGTCATCCTAGGGCCGGTAATGTTGAAGCTAATATAAAAGATTCTATTGAAAAAGAAAAGGAATTAAAAAAGATATTACCGTATGAAATTTTTAATCCACTGTCTCAAATCGATCAAAGTTTACCGGAACCGGAAGCTATGAAACAGTGTATTAAAAAACTACTCGATTCGGAAGTTGTAGTTTTCTGTAAAGACTGGGAAAACTCACGAGGATGCAGTCTTGAAAACCAGGTAGCCAAAGCTACAGGAAAACTACTATTTTATTTAAATTCTTAAAAATTAAATTATGCCAAATTATGCTTATACTCGAGTTCTATTTAAAGCCCCAGATAAAACAGCTAAAGAAATAAGAACTCAAATAGAAGATGGGGAATTTATTAACTTAAGAAAAATTAAATATGTTCCAGAGGGTTTATCAAATAATAAAGAATGGGAATGGAAGCTTCGCAACTGGGGTTGCTCGAAATTTCCCTGGAACTCTGTCTGGTATTCTGATAAAGATGTTTCTTTTATTTCCCCCTGGTCACCACCTACAGAAGCCTTTAAATTTTTATCTAAAAAATATAAAGATTTAACTATTATTGTTTTATGGATTATTGAATTCCTAAATACAGATGAACCTATTGAAGGAATTTTAATTAAAAATGGAGAGATAGTTTCAGATCTTCCGGAAATAGAAATAAAATCAGATACTTCAATTGCGCTGGCTTCAGATATTACCGGATATTCAATTGAAGAAATTAAAGATATTCTTGAAGAAAATCAGGAATTAGAAATCTCCAAATTTTTTAAAGAAATTTATGATCCGGTGAATAAAGTAAAAAATGAATATACCTAGAACTAAATTGCCTCCTAGAGAACATTGGCATGAAGATAGTATTTATATCGAGATAAACCCTGAATTTAAAGATGCTTTAAAAATGGTTCTTGATGAATTAAATGCTATTTACCGATTTGAAAATAACAAGCTGGTAATGTACGAATCAGAGTTTAAACATTTTTTAGGATTTATGAAACCAGTAATTGATTTTTGCGAAATGTTAAAACAAGAAATGAGTCGGTGAATGGAAATCAAGATAGAATTTGAAAATAAACACGACTTAATTCGATTCACAACACTTTTAAAAAGGTTTCATGGTCAATTAGAAGAAATAAAATACAACTATTGTTGTGATGAAATTCTTTTCGATGATATGGCGATTATTGATTCTGTTTATCAGCAATTAAAACAAAGGTGAAAAATGGAAATTGATGAATATACTGAAAAAGCCTTAAAAAAATTAGAAGTTCACCCTGTCTGGAAAACCATATATCAACCTTATCCAGTAAAATCCGGTTTATTATTTCCATCGTTAAATGAGAATCGTAAATATCTACAAAAAATAACATTTACCGGAAATGAAGATGACTTAATGGATTTACTTCACCTATTCGTTAGATTAAAAGAGGTTAAGGACTTTAATGACCAATACAAACATTTTTAAAAACCATATAAGACGAATAAGTAAATACCTAAAACTTCTTGAAGCTATTAGCATGAGTGATGGAGTACTGATGGATTTAGGCTTTGGAGTTGTTACTAAAAACGGTATAAAACGTTATTTATTAGGAGATGACGGAATTTATTTTGGGAACGAAGATAAAACACTCGATAAAATAGCTACAATCAAAGAATTATTAAATAAATTAGATGATTAAAAATAAAACCATCACAAAAGAAAGCTTTGAATATTTTATTGATTCTCTAGAAGAAAAAGTAAAAAACGAAGAAATTGATACAAATGAAATCTTTAAAATATTAAGAAGATTTAAAGATAGATTTTTTTACTCTGTAGAAGAGTTGCAAAAATAAAGATTATTATATTGAAGAGGAATAAAATAAAATTATTAAAATTTAAAAGTTAGGAACTAAAATGGATCCAAAAGAAATACTGATGACTATAATTAAAAATGCCTGTAGCGAATGTAATAGCCTTGTTTTTGAAGGCGATATTATTAAAACGGAATTCTATGATTTAGACCCACAAATTCAGATTATCTTTGATTTGACTAAACAGGTTAGTATCGGTGCTTTTAATGAACAGAATAAAGTTTTTACTGATCTGGATGACTTCATTGAAGAAATTAAAAAAAGAGATTTGAATTTTCTGTTAAAAAACATTGATGCTTAAAGATAGAGTATAATATTAAAAAGGCTCTATTGAATTACAATCAATAGAGCCACCACCAATAACCATGATAAAAGCTCTCACCTAATTATCATGGCTTCAAAATAAGCTAAGCACCGGGGGATTTCTGTCTTTTTTCAGCCCTCACCCTAGGTGGCTTTCCTTATTTTTAGAAAATTATTATACCACTTTATGGAAAATATGGAAAATCCAACGGCTAAACAACTTTATTGAAACCGTTTAAATTTAATGAATTTAAGGGGTTAGGTGAGAGCTTGTAAAGTTATTCAAAAAGCTAAAGAAATGGTTAATAAACTAAAACCTTACCGATTTTATATAAAGAAAAAGCCTTTATTATCCCGATGGCTTTCGGTAGAAAAACAGTTTTTTATTGATGTTTTAGGGCTGAGTGAACAGGATGCGCTTAGATGGTTTTTAATGAATAATAGTCTGGCTCCACCGAGCCAGTTTTTTAACCGTTACGATTTAAAAATTACAGAGTGGTATCCGGGAATGCCTGATTATATAAATGAACAGGAATGGCTTAATTGATAGGTTTTGAATAACGATTTATAATCAACAAAACTTATTAAGGAACACGAGGAAATTATGATAATAAGCACCGGAAGGAGCCGGAAGGCCCGACACTGGCAGGAAGAAGAAATTGAATTTAATGATCTGGTAGAAAAAGTCGCTAAGCCAACGGTAACTGATGAATCCTTTTCTGATTATCTTCAATTAAGTACAGATGAACAGGATGAATTAAAAGACGTTGGAGGCTTTGTCGGGGGCAGGCTCAAAAATGGAAGACGTAAAAAAGGAAATGTTATCGACCGATCGCTTATCGCCTTAGATGCTGATTTTCTTGAATCACAGGAGAACCTTCAAAGAGTTATTAAGAAACTGGACGATACCGGTTATGAATACCTGGTATACAGTACCAGAAAAAATACAAAAGAAAAACCGAGAGCCCGGATTATTCTCCCTCTTGAAGAATCGATTCCTGAACCAGCCTATGAACCGATAGCGAGAAAGCTTTGTCAGACACTCGGGATGAGTTATTTCGATAAAACAACAGTCGAATCAAATAGACTGATGTTTTGGCCGTCTGTAAGTTCGGACATGGAAGAGTGTTACTTTTCTACTTTTAATCCGATTAGTGATCAAATTTTAAATGGTCTTAATTATCTTAACGCAAATTATACCGATTGGCAAGATCAGCGGGAATGGCCTAGATTTCCCGGTGAAAAGGAGATACTTACCAGGACAGCTCGAATACAGGAAGATCCACTCGAAAAGAAAGGGCTAATTGGCACTTTCTGCAGAGAATATTATCCAATTCAAAATGTAATAAACAAATTCCTGTCGGATTTATATGAACAGGTTGAAGAAGATCGTTATACCTGGATTAACGGATCCACAGCAGCCGGAGCCGTTGTCTATAATGATGGTCGCTTTTTATACAGTAACCATGATACGGACCCTGCCGGCGGGATACTCTGTAATGCTTTCGATCTGGTTAGAATTCACAAATTCGGTCATCTGGGAAAAGCCAAGTCTGAAACTGCCATGCTTGAATTTGCTGCTAATGATGAAAAGGTTCGAACCAGACAGGCCAAAGAGGAGATGGCCGATTTAGAAACAGAGGAACCGGAAGTACCGGAGGAGATTGAAAAGCAGAAAGTCCAGCAGTCACTCAGAGCTCTCTTAACCAGGAATAAACGGGGAGAGATAGAACCGACTATTGAAAATGTCAGACTGATATTTGAAGAAGATCCGGCTTTTAAAGATAAGTACTATTACGATTCCTACACCGACCGCTATGTTGTGCTGGCTCCAATGCCCTGGGATTTAAAAACTCAAAGTTATCCCAGAGACTGGGAGGATGTAGATGATGATCAGATTAGAAACTATCTCGAGAGAGTTTACGGGATCTATCATATTCAGAAAACAGCAGCTGGTATTAACGTAGCCTTTAACAACCATAGCCATCATCCGATTAAGGAATACCTGGAATCCCTAAAGTGGGATCAAAAGGAAAGAATAGACACGCACTTAATTGACTACTTTGGGGCGGAGGATAATTCCTTTACCAGAGAGGCGATGCGTAAATGGCTCTTAGCTGCAGTTTCGAGAATTTTTAAACCAGGAACTAAATATGATGAAATGTTAATTCTGGTCGGAAAAGAAGGGGTTGGTAAATCCACATTCTTTAACCGGCTCGGTGGTAAATGGTTTACCGATTCACTGGACCAGTTTAAAGGTAAGTAAGCCTATGAAATTTTGCAGGGCGCCTGGATTATTGAAATCGGCGAG
>CANQNI010000061.1 GCA_947625175.1 uncultured Eubacteriaceae bacterium
AATTACGAAAGCTGCCGTCAAGGAAAAAACAGATTTTTCCCATGGAATGATTCGAACTGAAGTCCGCTCGAGTGATGGTGATTCCCACTTAGGCCATGTCTTTGATGATGGACCGCTCGAATCTGGAGGTCTGAGATATTGTATCAACAGTGCAGCCTTAAAGTTTATCCCTTATGATAAGATGAAGGAAGAAGGTTATGGTGCCTATATGGATCAGGTTAAATAAAGTATAAAGCAATAATTATTAAATTATTTAATAATATTTAAATATTTTTAAAATTATACTTGATATTTAACCGCAGATTTTATATAATACGTAAACAGATGGTGTAGTATTCTAGTCGATAGATTTAATCAACAAGGCGGGGCTAAAAATCCGTCGAAGGGCATATCGATGAAGTCCCTTACTTTTGCTTTTGATGCCCAATCAAGGGTGATAGTCGGGGGTTAAGATAGACGGGGCAAATCTATAATGGCATATAGATGACGACCCTTTTATCGTGGAGACCTGTCTGAGATAGACATTGGGAAAACCTGTTAATTAACAGAGTAGCCTGCCTTGAGTGATGAGGTGGATGAAATGACAACAACTGAAATATTTGGCCAAAGTTTCAGCTGTATTGCTTTCGAAACCGAAGTTGCAAAAGAGGCTAAGGGTTAAATCATATTGTCGAGGAAATCTCCTAGACTATTCGAATAGAGGCATAGGGAAGATTGTAGTGCACACTAAGTGGTAATTCAGTCCTGATATTGGCGACAAATCAGAGGATATTTAAAGGGAAACCGCTATGATGGTGACGTCGTAGTGATATCTTGGGAAAACCTACTGAACCTAAGGTGCAAAGTTTATTCGTTATGCTACCATCTGTTTTAAAGAAGAGATAAATTGAAATTTCAACTGGATGAAAATCCAGTTTTTTTATTTCTCATTTTTTAATAATGATAAAATATTAATAACAGTACTATTAAGTTTGTCTATTGAAAAAGAAAGAAGTTAAGAAATCAAAAAAAGAAATAGCTGAGCAAAAGAATAAACGCTGGATCTTAATTGTTACGATAGCAACATTCTTTTCAACTATTTTAATTACCTATATTTCAGATACCCTGTTAGCCCATACCCCGTTATTGATTTCTTTTATTATATTGTTTGTCATTATTATATTTGGGGTTCTCTCAGATATCGTTGGGGTGGCCATAACAGCTGTTAGTCCCAAACCATTTAACTCAATGGCTTCCCAAAAAGTTTTTGGCGCCAAAACAGCCGTTAAACTAATTAAATCTGCCCCGAGATTTTCCAATATCTGTAATGATGTAGTTGGTGATATCTGTGGTATCGTTTCAGGGGCTACAGGAGTGGCAATTACAACGCAGTTTTTAGCCTACTTTCCTTTTGTCAATGCAGTTGCCTTAACGCTTATAATGAGTGGATGTATAGCAGCTTTAACGGTAGGGGGTAAAGCCATTGGAAAAGACTATGCTATTAAGAATTCAGTTAAAATAATCACTTTTGTCTCAAAAGCACTGGCAACATTCCTTAAAATCTTTAAAGGTGGAAAAGAAACTTGAGTAAAATTCGACTAGATAGCTATCTATACCAGAATGGGTTTTTTGATTCACGCGAAAAAGCGAAGAAATCAGTCATGGCCGGAGATATCTTAATAGATAGTATTCCAGCAACTAAACCTGGAAAACAAATTGATCAAAATTTTCCCAAGGAAAAAATTCAGGTTAAAAAACCTCTCTATCCCTATGTTTCTAGAGGGGGACTTAAGCTTGAAAAGGGTTTGAAAGTTTTTGAGTTTCCAGTGGATGGCTTAAATTTTATGGATATCGGGGCTTCAACCGGTGGTTTTACTGATGTTTTACTCCAGAACGGAGCAGCCAAAGTTTATTCTATTGATGTAGGATATGGACAGCTTGATTATAAACTAAGAGAGGATCCCCGGGTCAAAGTTCTGGAACGAACCAATTTCAGGTATCTTGAACCGGAAAAAATTCCTGACCAGATTGATGGCAGTGTAATGGATGTTTCTTTTATCTCTATAACTAAGCTCCTGGAAAAAATTAAGGAATTAACCAAAGAAAATGCATTAGGGATATGGCTTATAAAACCCCAGTTTGAAGCAGGTCGTGAAAAAGTTGGAAAAGGTGGCGTCGTTCGCAGTCCTAAAGTTCATCAGGAAGTTCTTGAAAATACGGTTCAGGCTGTCCAGAATCAGGGCTTTACTGTCCTGGGACTTGATATCTCTCCGATAAAAGGACCCAACGGAAATAAAGAGTTCCTGATTTTTACTCAGAATAAAACACCAGAAGAAATCCAACTTTTTAATGAACGAATAGAAGAGTTAATTAATAAAGATGAATAGAATTGGCATTTATATTAATGATGAAAAATATAATGTTATTAATATTGCAGATAAAGCAGTTAAAACGCTCAAGGAAAACAATATTGAACCAGTCTTTCTAAACCGCCAAATTGCTGCTGACAGACTACCCGAAGTTAAACGTTTACCTGTCGATGAATTTTTTGGAACGACTGATTGTATTATTGTTTTGGGAGGGGATGGAACTATTTTATCAGTAGCAAGAAGAGCGGCTCCTTATAAAGTACCCTTGTTTGGAATTAATGCGGGTAAACTGGGTAACTGAAGGCGAAGCTGAAAGTTATGAGGATTTAATTCAGAAACTCATTAAAGACGAAGTGGTAAAAGATTACCGTCTAATGCTAGAGTGTAAACTTTGCCTAAGCCAGGGAAGAGAGGAAACATTCCTGGCTTTAAATGATGTGGTCATTAGAAATACTAAAATGGCTCTAATGGAACTAAAGGTTCAAGCAGGGAATAAACTTTTAGAGGAATTTAGAGCTGACGGTTTAATTATAGCAACTCCTACCGGTTCAACCGCTTATTCACTAGCAGCCAGTGGTCCTATCGTTCATCCTGCTACTAACACCCTAATTGTTAATCCTATCTGTCCTCAGAACTTAAACAACAGACCTTTTATTTTACCGGATAACCTGCCACTAAAGATTTCATTTGATCCGAAACAGCACGATATCGTAGTGAGCATGGATGGACAGGATAATATTTATTTAAATGGGGATGATTATCTTCTTATTACTGTTTCCCCGCTTAAAACCCGGTTACTAAGATTAAAAAATTCAAATTATTTCGAAAGAATTCGTTCGAAATTATATGATATCCGTTAAAATTATAATTAATGAAGAAATTAGATCGTCAGGAAAAAATTTTAGAAATTATTAGAGATAATAATATTTCTAATCAAAAAGAATTAATTAATTATTTAGAGAATGCCGGGTTTAACGTAACCCAGGCTACAATATCCCGGGATATTAAAGAACTTCAATTAATTAAAGTTCCATTGGGAAATGGTATTTCCATTTTTAAGACGTCCCAGAATCAGACTAGTGAAATGGATAGTACCCTAACCCTGGATTATCTGGAGCGTGTAGAAACTATTTTTCAGGAATGCGTAACGGATATTGTTTCGAATGAATTTTTAATTATAATTAAAACGTTACCAGGAATGGCACAGGCAGCAGCCCATGCTATAGATACTTTAAGTTTAAGAGATATTCTTGGAACTATTGCTGGAGACGATACTATCTTTATTGCCTTAAGAGATGGCTGTGATAAAAATAAACTATTACGGGAATTCAGACAATTATTAAAAAGGACTCAGAATGCTAGAAAGTATTAGTATTCAGAATTATGCTTTAATCGATCAGTTAAATATAGACTTATCAAATGGTCTTAATGTTATAACTGGTGAGACCGGAGCAGGAAAATCAATTGTTATTAATGCATTATCTTTATTACTAGGTTCTAGAGCAAGCAAAGATAATATTAGAAAAAATAAAAAGAAGATGATAGTATCCGGTCAGTTTACCTTTGAAGATCAATCACCAGTAAAAGAGATTCTAAACAATCATGGGATTGAACTGGATTCAAATGAAATAATCTTAACCAGAGAAGTCGATAGAAATGGAAGAAATGTCTGCCGGGTAAACGGCGTAATCGTTCCTCTATCTGTTTTAAAAGAAATCGGTCCGGATCTAATTGATATTTATTCCCAACATGAAAACGTAGCCCTTTTTAAACCTGAATATCAGCGTAATCTGCTGGATTTATACGGAAATGATGATTTATTAAAAATTAAAGAAACTGTTCAGGAATTATCATTAAAATTAAGGGATTTAGCTAAAAAGATAAGAGAGCTCCAGACTTCTTCTAAGGAAGCTCATAGAAATCACGCTATTGATGAATTTCAATATAAAGAAATAATGGATGCTGAACTTGATAAGAATGAGGAAGAAGATTTAAAAGAAAAAGTTGATGAACTAGCTAAGCAGGAAAAATTATATTTTCAGTCTTATGAGACAACAGCTTTACTTTCTTCTGATGATGATAGTCCAACAATTGATTCACTTTTGGAAAGTTTATCTGAACAACTATCAAAACTATCAGGCATTGATCCTTTTTTTAATTCCTACCGGAAAGATTTGGATAATTTGATCAACAGTTTTAATTCATTATCGTTCGATTTAACCAGTTATCTAAATCGTATTGAATTTGATCCAGCTGAATTAAACCAGGTTCAAACCCGGCTCGCCCAGATAGATGATTTAAAAAATAAATATGGAGAGACCATTGAAGAGATACAAAAATATGCTCAGAACCTGGAAGAAAAAATAAATCTCTATGATAATGCTGATTTTCTTTTAGAAGAATCAAAAAATAACTATAAATCTTTAAGGAAAGATTATAATAAGTATGCGAAAGAATTAACAGATTCTAGAATTAAAGCAGCAAATCAACTCAAAGAAGATCTCCAAAAAGAACTTGCTGATCTGGCTATGGAAAAAGCCCAGGTTGAGATTAAAATTGATACGGATAATGATCTAATTAGCCGGACAGGCCAGGACAGTGTTTCTTTTCTTATCTCTTCCAACCCCGGACAGGCACCTAGAGAATTAAAGCAGGTAGCTTCCGGTGGGGAAATTTCCAGAATCATGTTAGCGCTAAAAGGTTTATTCGGACAAAAAGACAGTATAGAAACTTTAATTTTTGATGAAATCGATACCGGAATTTCAGGTAGAACGGCTCAGACTGTCGCTGAGAAGATCCTAAGTTTATCAGGAAAGAGACAAATTATCTGCATCACTCATCTACCACAGATAGCAGCGATGGCTGATAACCAGTTTGTTGTTGAAAAACTTTCGGATGATGAAACTACCCAGGTAAGTTTTAACCAACTGGATGAAAATGAAAGATCTGATGAACTGGCCCGGATGCTAGGTGGAGCAAAAGTAACAGATATAACAAGAAAAAACGCAGACGAAATGCTAGAACAAGCATCACTGCTTAAACAAAAACTTAATTAAATGAGGAGGCATCATGAATCGACGTGTTCCAATTGGTATTTCAAACAAACATATTCATTTATCAAAAGAAGATTTAGAATATTTATTTGGTGAAGGATATGAACTAACCCCTATTAAGAATTTAAAACAACCTGGACAATTTGCCTGCGAAGAAATGGTTACTGTTCATGGACCTAAAGGAAGTTTTAAAGTAAGAATTCTTGGTCCAGCCCGTAAACAGACTCAACTTGAAATAGACCAGGCTGATGGATATACCTTAGGGGTTAGAGATGTTCCTATTCGTCTTTCAGGGGATTTGGAAGGAACTCCAGGATTTGCTATTGAAGCTAATGGAAAAACAATCCAGAAAGATAAAGGTATGATTATAGCTGAACGTCATATTCACTTATCAGAAGAACAAGGTAAAATGTTTAACATTAATAATGGTGAACGTGTATCTGTTCGTATTAAAGGACCAAGAGGCTTAGTATTTAATAATGTTCTTTGCCGTGTTGGAGATGGCCACGAAGCTGAAATGCATATCGATATTGAAGAAGCTAATGCTTCAGGGGCTAAAAATGACCAGTTGGCCTGTATTATCGATCCGATCACCTTTACTAAAGAAGATATTCTTATCCAACACGAAACGGGAGAAGAAATCCCAATGGTTGGCGATTTACCCTATATGGATGATATGGGTTAATGTTTAAAATAAAAAGTCGGAATTTAATATTGGTTCTTTCAAACCTTAATATTGATTCCGACTTTAATTATTTTTTTGTTATTTTTGGAAGTGTTTTAGGTCTTGATCTTTTTTTCGAAAGTTTTGCTTTCTTCTTAGCTTCTTTAATCAGTTTTATTTCTTCTTTCTCCTTAACTCTAACTTCCCGGGCTTCTTCTTTACTTAATAAGGTAAACGGTTTTCCTTTAAAATGAATAATAATTAGGCCAATTAATCCAACCAGTAAAAGAATAATTGAAATAATTTGAGCTTGTCTGAGTCCAAAGAAAAGTAAAGAATCAGTCCGAAGACCTTCTATAAAGAACCGGGCAAAACTATAAAAAATTAAATATAAACAAGTTGCCTGGCCACACTTAGTTTCTCTCTTATTTTCAAAGTAAAGTAAAAAGAAAAACAATAATAGATCTACAATTGACTCATATAAAAAAGTAGGATGGACATAGATAACTTCATCGGCGAAATTATAGACCGGAATAGCCCAGGGTAGATCAGTCATACGGCCATGAGCTTCCATATTAAAATAATTCCCCCAGCGTCCTATGGCCTGCCCTAAAGCTAGAGACGGTACTAGTAAATCAAAAAACTTTAAAATATTATATTTTTTATAATAGCAGTAAACAATAGTAACTAATGCTCCAGCTATAATTGCTCCATGGATAGCTAAACCGCCACTTCTGATATTAATTATCTGGTCTAAATTATTTCCATAATAATCCCATTCAAAAATTACGTAGTAAGCACGGGCGCCAATAATCGCAAACGGAATTAAGCAAAGAAAATAATTTAAAAAACTATCCTCTGAAATATCAAATCTGGGTAATCTTCTTAAAGCAACTATTAAACCAAGTAAAATACCCAGTACCATGGTTATAGCGTACCATCTAATTTCAAAACCATTTATATCAAAAGCTACGGGATTTGGAATAGGTAGCATTATTTTTCCTTTATCTAGATTAAATCCTAGTTATTTTATCGCAATTAATAGATATTGTATAATAATATCATTAAAATTATGAGAGAAATTATGTCAACAAAAACATATAATTTTGATGAATCAGTAATAAAACCTCCGGTAGGGGAAATTAACGGATTCCCATATAGACCGGGCTATCATAGATTAAATGGAGCTTCTATTATATAAAATAGGAGAAAAAGACCCTTATGCTATCTTACCTTTTCCGGAAGAGTGTAAAAAAGGTGGAGTTTTTTCAATGATCGTTTATGGACTTGAAATAGGTGAGTTTGAATATGCCTACCGAATGGATGGTCCATATGAACCTGAAAAAGGTTTAATTTTTAATAAAGAACATGTTCTTCTTGACCCCTATGCTGAAGTGGTCACAGGACAGTCCAAATGGGGAAATCAGCAAAAGAATGAGCATTATCATGGGAGTTTATCCAGAAACGTTTTTGATTGGGGAAAGTCAAAAAATCCTTTGACCAGACCTGAAGATACAATAATTTACGAACTTCATGTAAGAGGGTTTACCAAAAATGATAATTCAGGTGTTGCTTTTCCTGGAACTTTCGCTGGACTGGAAGAAAAGATTCCCTACTTAAAAGAACTTGGTGTAACAGCAGTAGAACTCATGCCAATTTTTGAGTTTGATGAAACTTCAGATATAAGGGAATTCGATGGAAATATTCTACCAAACTACTGGGGATACAATACTCTAAATTTCTTTTCCCCAAATGGTGCTTATGCCGCCACGGATAAACCAACCGAAGAAGGAACAGAACTTAAAAAACTGATTAAAACCTTTCATGATAATGGAATTGAAGTAATTCTTGATGTTGTCTTTAACCACACTGCAGAAGGCAACGAAAACGGACCTGTTTTTTCCTTTAAAGGAATAGATAATAATGTTTATTATATGTTAACGCCTGAAGGGGAATATTATAATTTCTCCGGTTGCGGAAATACCTTTAACTGTAATAATGCAGCGGTTAGGGATTTTATTATGCAGTGTCTAAGACATTGGGTTTCAGTTTATCATATCGATGGCTTTCGTTTTGATCTGGCTAGTATTCTAGGTCGCAATGAGGATGGTTCTCCTTTAGATAACCCGCCACTGCTAGAATCAATCGGGGAAGACCCGCTACTTAAAGATGTTAAACTTATCGCTGAAGCCTGGGATGCTGGCGGAATGTATCAGGTAGGAAGTTTTCCTTCTTATGATCACTGGTCTCAGTGGAATGGAAAGTACCGTGACGATTTAAGAAGCTTTTTAAAAGGTGATCTTTGGGCAGCCCCTGAAGCAGCTAAGCGCCTGACAGGCTCTGATGATCTTTATGCCGCTTATTCAACTAAATATAATACTTCAATTAATTTTCTAAATTGTCATGATGGCTTTACCCTTTATGATATGTATACCTATAATCAAAAACATAATGAAGCAAATGGTTGGAACAATACAGATGGAACTGATGATAATAGAAGCTGGAATTGTGGCATAGAAGGTCCAACTGATGATGAAGAAATTAATAAACTCCGGTTTAAAATGGTTAACAATGCTATGACGACCTTAATGCTCTCG
>CANQNI010000062.1 GCA_947625175.1 uncultured Eubacteriaceae bacterium
TGTTGTTGTTCTAAAGTTAAATTTGGATCTGGTGCAATTCCTATTTCTCCTACTGTTGGAAAAAGAATTAAATCAGTATTAACTAAATCATAGGTAAAACCTTTAATACTTGTTATAGGATAGCGCTTTGTTTGAGATGCTCTTACTATTTCTTCATGTTTAAAAGCTTCACTAACAATTTTAGAAAAATCTTTAGGAGTTGTATAGTGATTTGGATCATCCTTTCCTGTTGGATTTGTAAAATGTGTATTTGTTAATCCTAAATCTTGAGCTTTTTCATTCATTGCATTAACAAAAGCTTCCTGAGCGGTTACCTTGTCTGCTGAGGGATTATTCAGTAATTGTTTTCCAACATTAACAGCAATCGTTCCAGCTGCATCATTTCCAGATGGAATTAGCATTGCATATAATAATTCTAAATAATTAGTCTGTTGATTCTCCCATAAACCTGCTTCACTATCTGAAAAATCATAGTCCAAAACTTCGCTTCCACAAATAACTGACTGATTTAAATCTTGTATATTTTCCAGTAAAATTATAGCAGTCATTAATTTAGTTGTACTAGCAGGATAATAGAAATCATTTTCATTTTGAGCAAAAATAACATCACCACTGTTTTCTTCAACAAAATATACTCCCTCTTGGGGTAAAAATCCTGAAAAAGCGCAACAGGGTGAAGTTATTAATATTAACAGAATTAATATTAGTACAATCTTTTCTCTTCTCTTATTTAACAAATTCTATCTCATCAAATCTAGTATTATTCTTATCAATAGCTTGTTCAGTGCCAACTGTAACATATCGATTTTGACTTAATATTTCATTTATTATATCAGCTAATTGAATTAAATCATCTAGATTTGTATTTAATATCTGATCTCTTTCAAATTGTCTTTGATCATTTGTTAATCCTGATAAAAACATATCTGTTGCTAATGTTAACTTCTGCTTCGTAGATAGAGGTTGATCTAAAGAACTAATTGTTCCGATAATATATTTTTCTATTTCTTCAGGTTCTAGATTTAAGTTTTTAATATAATCAACACTTTTATCGTAATTTTCAAATGTTTTATCTAAATTAGGATCCCTAAAAGAGCTCATTACGATATCTCCTAAACGGTTAAAACTAAAATTAACACCATAAGCTCCACCAAGAACTCTAACTTTATTCCATAAATAATCCATAGATAAAAGTGTTTTTAAAACACTTAAAGCACCGTAATTTGTATTCTCATCAAATTTGACTTTACCACCCTTTGCATTATATTGAACATTTCCAGCAGTTAAAAAGGCTTCTGATTCAGGAAGTTCTTCAAATTTATATTTATTCTGTTTTATTTCATCTTTAGAAAAAGTATTTGTTAATTTATTAACGTCCCTTAAAACTTCTTCTTTTAAATCTTCTTTACAAGCTACAGAAACTGTTAAGTTATTAATATTAAATAATTGATTAGATAACTCAATCATTTTTTCACTTAATTGATTCCAATATTGATCAAAATTTTCATCTAAATCAACCAGGAAATTATAAAAATTAATCCCATCAACTTCTTCTAATAATCTGGCAGATTCTGATGTTTTGGCTTGTAACCTAATTGAAGCAATATAATTGCCCTGATTTTGAATTATAGTTTTCTTCTGAATTCGAAGTGCTTGTATTATATTATGTATTAATTCTTTTTCATTATAGAAAGCTTTATTTAAAACTTCATTTAAAAGTTCAACAGTTTTATCTAAATTTTCAATTTTACAAGCTACTCTAATAACAAAAAGAGGATTAATTGTTTTGTTTTCCAAATGAGAATTAATTAACAAGGAAGTAGTAATTCCACCAGTATAACGGGCAAATTCTTTATCTAGCTTTTCATAGGTGAAATTTTCCGTACTTACTTCAGCTAATAATTCATCTAGAATTCTTAAGTACTGAATATCTTCTTGTTTAATTGATAAGAAATTAAAACTTAGAGTTAAATAAACAATATCCCCTTGTTGATTTTCAACATAAACTACAGGGTAACCATTTTCATCTATTACTTCAAAATCGATTTTATTTATCTCTTTATCAATTTCATCAATTTTGAGTCTTGGTATTGTTTTAAGCGCTTCAGGTGAATCAATCTTATTTTGGTTTTCTATTAGTTTTTCTGTCTCTAAAACTAAATTATCTAGTTCCTCTGAACTTAAATTATTCTTAATATTTTCTAATTTACTTTTAAGATTATTTTGTTGTTCAACTAATAACTCTTTATCAGGTTGAACTAAAACTATAGATTGATTATTATTATCTATAAGTTTTTCTTTAATTAATGTTTCAAAATAATTATCTTTACTTAAATTCTTAATCTGATTAAATTCATCAAAGATTTTTAAGGCTTCTACCGGATTTTTATCATATAGCCATGAATCAAAAATGTTTAAACCAATTAATAATCCTTTTGGATAATAAGTTCCTTCACCATTTAAATGTTCAAGGGTTCTGAATTCATTACTATTAATAACAGCTTCTAAATCTTCTTTATTAATTCCTTTTTCAACCAAATCTTCTAAAATATTATCCACTGTTTTAATAAATTCATCTTTTTTTGAAATGTCAGTATCTTTTAAAATAATTGAAAAGAATGGTTGTTTCAGAGAAGATTCAAATAATGGAGTTATATCTCCAGCTAAATTCTTTTCTAATAGTTCTTTCTTTAAAACTGAGGCATTATTGTCTAAAAGATAATCAACTAAAATTCCAAGAGATCTTAATTCAAGCGGAGTTAAGTTTTCATCAAAACTAAAATTAAGTGAAATCATATCTTTATTTTCAATTTGATCTTCTGGATTAATTGCATAATTGAGTTCTTTTTCTACTCTTTTCTCTATTTTATCCTGAGTCTTAATTTCATTTTCTATCTCTTTTTTTTCATATTTACTCAACCAGGAATCTAAATAAGCTAGTTGTTCTTCTAAATCATTATCACCATAAACATAAATATATGAATTAGAAGGATGATAAAATTTTTTATGAAAATTTAAAAATTCTTCATAAGTTAAATCTGGAATATGATTTGGATCCCCACCCGATTCCTGACTGTAAATAGTATCCGGATAAAGAGATTCTAAAATTCCTTTTTCCATAACCGAATTTGGATCAGAAAAAACTCCTTTCATTTCATTATAAACAACGCCGTTATATTCGAGCGGGTTTTCTTTGTCTTCTAGATGGTAATGCCAACCTTCTTGCATAAACGTATAAGGATTATTATAAATATTTGGGTTAAAGACAGCATCTAAGTATACATCTGTTAAATTTCTAAAGTCTTTCTTGTTTGTGGAAGCTACCGGATAAACTGTTTTATCTGGATAAGTCATAGCATTTAAAAAAGTATTCAGGGAACCTTTAATTAATTCAACAAAGGGTTCTTTAACTGGATATTTTTTAGATCCACATAAGGTAGAATGTTCTAATATATGAGCAACTCCAGTACTATTATTAGAAGGAGTTCTAAATCCAATCATGAATACTTTATTATTATCATCATTTTCAATAAATAAAACGTTAGCACCAGTTTTTATATGTTCTAACTGATAAACATTACCATTAACTTCTTCTAAAAATTTTTTATCCTTTAATTTAAATCCATGTAAATTCATTTTTTCTCTCAATCTAGTTTTAATCATGATCTGATAAAAATTCTAAATGTTCTTTAATTTCTTTTTCTTTTCCATTTTCAGTTGGAAAATAGAATTTTTCATTTTTAATATCATCCGGAAGATATTGTTGTTTACAATAATTATCCTCGTAATCATGAGGATATTTATAAATTGCTTTTGTTCTTACTTTTAAACTTCCTGGTGTATTAATATTAATTAAATTAGGAGGAACTTGGCCATTTGAATCCTCTTTTAAAGCTTTTTGAGCGTTACCTAATCCTTTATATGCTGCATTACTCTTTGGGGAGGATGCTAGAAAAGCAGTTGCTTGAGCTAGGTTAATTCGGGCTTCCGGTAAACCTATCATATCAACTGCCTGTGCAGCTGCTACAGCTACAGGAAGTCCTTGAGGTTCAGCATTCCCAATATCTTCTGATGCAGAAATAACTAATCTTCTAGCGATAAACTTGGGGTCTTCCCCTGCTTCAAGCATTTTAGCTAACCAGAATAAAGCGGCATCTGGATCGCTTCCACGAATACTTTTAATAAAAGCAGAGATAGTATCATAGTGATTATCTCCTTTTTTATCATAGTAAACTGCTTTGTTCTGAATACAATCCTCGGCAACTTGTAAATCTATTAAAATCTTTCCTTCTTCATTTCGTTCTTGAGTTAAATAAGCTAATTCAATTGCGTTTAAAGCTCTCCTGACATCCCCATTTGAAATATTAATTAAATGATCTAAAGCTTCATCTGTTATTTCAATATTCATCTGATTTAATCCAGATTTTTCATTATTTAAAGCTCGTCTAATAATTAATTTCATCTCGTCTTTTGTTAAAGGCATAAATTGAAATAAGGTTGATCGGCTAATTAAGGGAGAGTTTATTTCGAATGTTGGATTTTCAGTTGTTGCACCTATTAAAATGATTTCTCCAGATTCGACACTGGGAAGTAATAAATCTTGTTGAGCTTTATTAAATCTATGAATTTCGTCAATAAATAGAATGGTTTTTTTATTTGTAAAAGATAAATTATTTCTCGCTATATTTATTATATCCGTTAATTCTTTTTTTCCAGAAGTAACAGCATTTACTTCATAAAAGTCAGATTTTGTAGATTTTGCAATTATTTTAGCTAAAGTTGTTTTTCCAGTTCCAGGTGGCCCATAAAATATTATTGAACTAAGTTTATCAGCCTTAATTAATCTTGGTAAAATTTTACCTTCACCTACAATATGTTCTTGCCCAACAAACTCGTCTAATGACTCAGGTCTAATCCTAACTGCTAAAGGGGCTTCTTTAGTTAAATTCCTATCGTAATTTTGAGTAAAAAAATTTTCTTGTTGCTTCATTAACTTTTCTCTAAATCAAAGTAATTTCTTTTCTATATTTCAATCTGAGATCATTATAAGTGAAACAAAGTTTAAAACAAAATTTTATCATTAATTATATTATTCATAAGCTAAATAAATAAATTAATTTAATAGCTCTTCTTTAATTGGGTATAACCTAATTAAGAAATCATAAGAAGATTCTTATTAAATCTCGGAGTATTATGAACAAAATAAAAACTGATAACATAAGACCAGAGATATTAATAATAATAGCTGCAATTTGTTGGGGATTTGTAGGAGTTTTTTCCAGAGCTTTAGGAGAGTTAGGATTATCAGTTCTACAGATTGCCTTTTCTAGATCTTTTGTAACTTTAGTAGGAATAACAATTATTAACTTAGTTATCAATAGAGAATATTTTAAGATAAAGTTAAAAGATTTACCTTTATTTCTTGGAACTGGAATTATTAGTATAGCTTTATTTTATTTATTCTATTTTTATACTATCCAGGAAACCACAATGTCTGTTGCAGCAATTTTGCTTTATACATCTCCGTGTTTTGTTGTTATCTTATCAGCATTAATTTTTAAAGAAAAAATAACTAAAAAAACAATAATTGCTTTAATAATATCTATTATTGGAAGTGTATTAACAACTGGAATTATTGGAAGTACTGTTAAATTTTCAGCAGGAGGGATTTTTACAGGTATTTTATCCGGATTTTTCTTTGCTCTATATAGCATATTTGGCTCAATGATTTTAAAAAAATATAAAGCAAATACAATGATTTTCTATTCTTTTTTATTTGCTTCATTATTTTTATTGCCATTATGTCATCCAATACAATATGTCGATAAATTAATTAGTAGTCCAATTACTTTAATTTTTGCTTTAGGAATTGGACTCATATCAACATTAATACCTTATCTGTTATACTCAATGGGATTATCAAGAATGAAAGCCAGTAAAGCTTCTATTATCTCTTTTGTTGAACCTTTAGCAGCTACTGTATTTGGAATATTACTCTTTGGCGAAAAATTAACATTACAAAACAGTTTAGGAATTTGTTTAATTTTTATTGCTACTCTATTTCTAAATTCTAAAAGTAAAAAGAAAAATAAAGAAGTTCGTAAACAAGTACAATTAAAACATTCAAATACCTAATCTGAACATTTAACCTCACATAATAAACCGTAACCTTACAACCGTAACCTTACTATTTTGGCTTAAACGATTCGTTTAAGCCTTTTTTATACTGAGGAAAACTAAAACAGGATTTCTAAATTAAAATCCTGCTTTGTTTATATTTTATTCAATTTGATTTGAAAAATTTATAGCTTCAAGACCTCTTTGCAATCCTGTTTCACCACTTCGGACAAATTCTATAATTCCAAATGGTTTAATCATATTAAAGAAAGCATCAACTTTACTTCTTGGTCCAACAATTTCTAAAACTAAACTTTTAGGAGCTACATCCACTATCTTAGCTCTAAAGAGATTACAAATTTCAACTATGTTAGCTCTAGATTTATTATCTGCTTTTACTTTAATATAAACTAATTCTCTCCGAATTGACTTTCCTTTTTCTAATTCAACTACTTTAATAACATCGATAAGTTTATAAAGTTGTTTTTGGATCTGTTCTATTATCTGATCATCACCTTTAACTGTTATTGTAATTCTTGACACAGAATCATCTTCGGTAGGTCCCACTGTTAAAGCATCAATATTATAACCTCTTCTTGCAAATAGACCTGCTATTCTACTCAATACACCAGCATTATTCATTACTAGAACAGAAAAACATCTTGTTTCTTCATTATTAACTAAATGTTCCATATTAAATCCTTATGAAATCTTCATCTACATGTAATTGAATTAATGTTGGACCATTAATTTTAATAGCTTCTTTAACTGCGTCTAAAGCTTCTTCAGTTGTATTGGCTTCGAAACTGGTAATTCCATAAGCTTCAGCAATTTTAGAAAAATCCAAATCAAAATTCAAATCAGTTCCAGAATAATGATCTTTTCCATAAGTATCATGTTGTAACTGACGAACCATTCCTAACTTAGTATTATTAAACAAAATTATATTCATATTTAAATTATTTTGAGCAATAATAGCTAGTTCAGCCATAGACATTTGAAAACTTCCATCACCACAAACAGTAAAGAATTGTTTATCAGCCGGATTTCCTGCAGCTATAACAGCTCCTGCTGTTGCCGGAATACTATACCCCATTGTTCCTAAACCTCCAGAGGTAAAATAACGTCTATCTTTTATAATGTCATAATATAAGGCTGACCAAATTTGATTAAGTCCTACATCGGCAATTATCGTAGCATCATTATCTGTTATTTTAGATAATTCTTTAAAGAAGATCTTTGGATTAACTTTATTATTTTCTAAGCATTCACTAAATATTAAAGGATATTCTTCCTTAATTTCTTCTATTCTTTTAAGCCAAGCTGAATAATTATTATTAATCTTTTGGGATAATAAAGATAAAAGAATAGTTTTAGCATCTCCAACTATTGGAATTTCAGTTTGATTAATATTTTTACTTATTTCAGCAGGATCTATATCAATATGTATTAAATCGACATTATTCAAATGATGTTGTAAATTAAAGATACCCCGATCACTCATACGAGCACCGATACATATACAAAGATCAGCTTCGTTAAGTATTCTATTAGAATGTTCAAATCCATGACTTCCAGCAACTCCACAAAACAGTGGATGTTCTTCAGGAAAACTTCCTATTCCCATTAGTGTCGTAATTACTGGAATTCCATTTTTTTCAGCAAATTCTAACAACTCTTTTTCTGCATTAGAGAGTTTAACTCCTCCACCAGCATAAATAAGAGGTTTTTTACTTTGTTTAATTTTTCGTAATGCTCTTCTAATTTGTCCAGTATGACCTACAATTGTAGGTTTATATCCAGGAAGATTAGTTTTTTCTTTATAATTAACTTTTTTTATTGTTTCTTCCTGAACATCTCTTGGAATATCAATTAAAACAGGTCCAGGTCGACCAGTTGAAGCTATGTGAAAAGCTTCATTAATAATACGAGGAATATCTTCAGCTTTTTTAACAAGATAGGAATGTTTAACAAATGGTTCTGTAGCGCCAGTTATATCAGCTTCTTGAAACGCATCTGAACCTATTAAATCTCTATTTACTTGTCCAGTTATAGCAATAATAGGAATCGAATCCAAATAGGCTGTAGCAATCCCTGTAACCAGATTTGTAGCTCCTGGTCCAGAGGTAGCTAAACATACTCCTACTTTCCCTGAGGACCGAGCATAACCACTTGCATAATGAGGGGCAGCTTGTTCATTTCTTACTAATACATGTTTAATTTTTGAATCCCTTAATGATTCATAAATAGGTAATAAAGCTCCCCCAGGATACCCAAAAATCGTATCCACATCATGATTTGCTAAACAATTTAATAATAATTTTGAGGCTAACATATTAACGATAAAATAATATTTTTCCTATTAAAGGTGTTTTTACTTTAATAGCATTCATTGGACATAATTCTTGACAACAAAAACATCTAATACAACGATTATAATTATATTTAGGATAGTTTTTATTTTT
>CANQNI010000063.1 GCA_947625175.1 uncultured Eubacteriaceae bacterium
TATATAAAAAAGCTGCTGATCTTATCGGTGATACACCTCTTCTTGAATTATCTAATATTGAAGAAGAACTTGAATTGCCGGCTCATCTTTACGCTAAACTTGAATATTTTAATCCAGCCGGTTCTGTTAAAGATAGAATAGCTTTAGCAATGATTGAAGAAGCAGAAAAACAAGGATTATTGAATAAAGATTCAGTAATAATAGAACCTACTAGTGGTAATACTGGCATTGGCTTAGCTTCAGTTGCTGCCTCAAAAGGTTATAAAACTATTTTAGTAATGCCTGACACAATGTCAGTTGAGCGAAGAAAACTTATGAAAGGTTATGGTGCTGATATAGTTTTAACTGATGGTAAAGAAGGGATGCCTGGAGCTATTAAAAAAGCTAATGAACTGAAAGATCAAACTCCAAATAGTTTTATTCCAAGCCAGTTTACCAATCCAGAAAATCCTAAAATTCATAGAAATACTACTGGGCCTGAAATCTATGATGATCTAGATGGTCAAATAGATATTCTTGTTGCTGGTGTTGGAACTGGTGGAACTATTACTGGTATTGGAGAATATCTTAAAGAAAAAAAATCTGATATTAAAATAGTAGCAGTAGAACCTGAATCTTCACCAGTATTATCTAAAGGAGAAAAAGGTCCACATAAAATACAAGGAATTGGTGCAGGTTTTGTTCCTGATGTTCTTAATACTGAAATCTATGATGAAATAATTCCAGTAAAAGATGAAGATGCCTTTGAAACTGCTCAATTAGTTGGAAAAGAAGAAGGAGTATTAGTAGGTATTTCTTCAGGAGCAGCTTTAAAAGCTGGATTAGATCTTGCTAAAAGAGAGGAAAATAAAGATAAAAATATTGTTATAATCTTTCCAGACACAGGTGAACGATACTTATCTACTGCCTTGTTTGATGATTAGTAAATTTGGGTTCAAAGATAATTCTCTTTGAACTCTTTTTTATAAAAATATTATTGGGTAAAATTCAAATAGATATTAAATTTAACTTAAAATTAAGAAAAATTCAGAGCTAGATTTTAATTATGTTAATTTCAACCCGAGGTAGATATGCCATAAGAGTGATGCTTGATTTAGCAGAAAATCAGGAACAAGGATATATCCCATTAAAACAAATAGCAGAAAGACAAGAAATTTCCTTAAAGTATTTAGAAAGAATTATGCCTTCTCTAGTTAAAGAAGATCTTGTTGAAGGAATTCATGGAAAAAATGGGGGATACCGTTTATCTAGAAATCCTGCAGATTATAAAATAGGGGACATATTAAAAATCACTGAAGGTGATTTAGTTCCAGTAGCCTGTTTAAAAGATAATCCAAATACTTGTAATAGATCTTCATTTTGTAAAACTTTACCAATGTGGACTGAACTAAATCAAATAGTAAATAATTATTTCGATCAGAAAACATTACAAGATTTATTAAAATAATTGGATTTTTACTTTCTATGAAAATCCTTTTATGATAAAAATCAATAATATAAATTTAGATGTAATAATTTGATTAATTAATTATCTCGAAATTCTTCCAATTAATGAGTTATTCTTTTCTCTATTTATTTTAAACAGTTATATCTATGTTGTTAAAGGATTTAGATCGAAAACTATTTTATGGCATCCATCGGTTTCTTTTTTTATTTTATAGTCCATGCTCCTAAATACTTATTCCACCAACTATTATTGATAACAACCATTTACTTCAGTTTCAACTTTTCTTCTATTTTATTAATCCTTCTGATTTCTGTATGAAAGTATTATCCAAACTACCTACTTAAACTTAATTTATTAGGAAAACGATAAGAAGTAATTTTGATTTGCTTATATTCTTTTATCTTCAATTAATAAGTTCATTTAATTATTTTCTAAGAATAGTGAAACAAACAAAATTATTATTTCTTTAATTGAATTAATAAAAATAGTACTATAAAAAAGAACTATGTTTATTAATCAAGGAGCTGTTCATGCCATTTAAAATTGTAGAAGGCGATATTACTAAACTAGAGACTGATGCTATTGTAAACGCTGCTAATAATACTCTATTAGGAGGTGGTGGAGTCGATGGAGCCATTCATCAGGCAGCTGGACCAGATCTATTAAAAGAATGTATTAATTTACATGGATGTGAAACAGGAGATGCTAAAATAACAGATGCCTATAATTTACCTAGTAAAAAGGTTATTCATACAGTTGGTCCAATCTGGAGAGGTGGAACCAATAATGAACCTGAATTATTAAAGAGTTGTTATGAGAAATCCCTTAATTTAGCCAAAGAGAATAATCTAGAATCTATAGCTTTTCCTCTAATTTCAGCTGGTATTTATGGTTATCCAAAAGATAAAGCCTTAGAAATTGCTTCAGAAACTATTCAAGATTTCATTAAAGAAAATGATATGGATGTTTATCTGGTAATATATAATCATTCTTCTTTTCATCTCAATAAAAATTTAAAAGAAAATTTAGAAGAGTATATAAAAGAGAATCTTAATAAACCGGATTACCTTGAAGCTGCCTCTTTTCAAAGAGAACCAAATCTTCAAGCTGTTAGAAAAAAAATAGAATTCGAAGAATACGAAATTGATGATGAGCTAAAGAAAAAAATTCAAAATAGGGGAGAGAGTTTCTCAGAAATGCTCTTAAGAAAAATCGATGAATCTGGTTTAACCGATCCTGAATGTTACAAGAAAGCTAATATTGATCGAAGACTATTTTCTAAAATAAAAAATAATAGTGATTATTCACCATCAAAAGAAACTGTTCTAGCTTTAGCATTAGCACTTGAATTATCAATAGATGAAACAAATGAGTTACTAGAGAAAGCTGGATATTCTTTAAAAAGTAATAAACTTTCTGATATTATAATTCGTTATTTTATTGAAAATGATATTTTTAATATATTTACCATAAATGAAGCTTTGTTTTATTATGATCAAAAGCTCTTAGCTTAATTGTCTCTTTTGAAACGACCAAATAAATTTTGATCTCTTTAAAATATTATTAAAAAGAATAAAGAGGTTGAAATGAAAAAAGGATTAACCAATGTAATTTTTGTTTTAGATAAAAGCGGTTCAATGTTTGGTTTAGAAAGTGATACTATAGGTGGCTTCAATTCAATGTTGTCTAAACAAAAGAGAATTTCAGATGAAGCTATTTTATCTTTAATATTATTTAACGATGATATTGAAATTGTCTATCAGAATACTCCAATTGATAATGTTAAGGATTTAACAATAAGAGATTATCAAACAGGTGGATGTACTGCTTTACTAGATGCTATTGGAATTACTATTTCTAAAATTGAAAATTTTTATCAAAAATTAAGCAAAGAAGAATTACCTGAAAAAACAGTAGTTATTATAATCACAGATGGTTATGAAAATGCTAGTAGAGAATATTCGTTGAGCCAGATTAAATCATTAGTAGAACGAAAAAAGTTAAAAAATAACTGGGAATTTATCTTTCTTGGAGCTAATATTGATGCAATTAATACAGCTGAATCATTTGGAATAAATAGTAATAGAGCTGCTAATTTTCATAATGATTCAAGAGGGATTCAAGCAAATTTTGGAGCTCTTTCAGAAGCTATTGCATCAACTAGATTTGGAAATTCTATCGATGATTCTTGGAAAGATGAAATAGATAAAGATTTTAAAAATAGAAAATAAAAGAGCGAGGTCATCTCGCTCGTTATTTTAAGTAATTTTCAATATTATATTCTAATTTAATTGATCTTCTTCAACAAAGTAGGTTCCTTTTATTGATCTGTAAAGACCTTTACTTTGTCTTGAAGCAACCAGATTATAAACACGTTCATGAGCTTCATAAAGTTCTTTATTTCTGCCAGAATCAATCATATTCTTTACAGAATTTAGACGAATTGAATGAGTTAAAAGTAAAACCATACTATTAATTTTATTGACTAATTCGTTATGACCCATTCCGGTGATTGTATCATGAAAAGCGTTATCATATTGAAAGACTTGTTCGTAGTCAGCATTATCTTTAAGTAAAGCACTTTTTAAATCGTCAAGTTTTTCTTTTAATAAATTAATTTCTTCATCAGTACACTTTTGAATAGCTAGACGAAGAACTCCACTTTCTATCATAGCTCGAAGTTCATTTAGCTCAGTGGTGTTTTGCTGGTTTAAGATAAGGCCATAGATCATAGGATCCATTAAGCTATCTGAAAAACCTTCACAAACAAAAGTTCCTTCCGAACGTCTGATTTCTAAAACCCCAAGATAAACCAGAATTTTTACAGCTTCCCGAACGGAATTTCGGGCTACTCCTAATTCTTCAGATAGTTCCATTTCAGTAGGAATCTTATCTCCTGGTTTTAAATCTCCATCTAACATCGCTTTAGTAAGATTGTCTATGATGGTTTGAACAACAGAGGATCGGTTAATTTTCTTTAAATAGGAAGGCATTTCAATATCACTTTCAAAAATCTAATTTTCTCTCCTTTCTAGATTATACATAGGATGTTCTAATTTTACAAATTAGAAATCATTAATCTGAATACTACAAATAAAAATCATTTTAGTTTTGGTAAATTTTTGATTTAATAAAACGTTCTTATTTAATCATGGTTAACAAAAGAAATTAATCCATGTGAGAACCACCATTAATATCTATTTCTTCCCCTGTTATATAAGAAGCTTCAGGTGAGGCTAGAAAAACTATAGCATCAGCAACTTCTTGAGTTTCGCCAGGTCTTCCCATTGGAATTCCTGCTATAACATCTTCTGCCTGTTCTTTAGGTAAGCTTTTCCAAATTTCTGTATTTATTAATCCTGGAGCTACACAATTAGTTGTAATTCCATATTCAGACAATTCTCGAGCTAAATTTTTTGAAAAACCTAGAACAGCTGCTTTAGAAGCTGAATAGTGGGCTCCTCCAAATATTCCTCCGCCTCGTTTTCCCGAGACAGAGGATAAATGGACAATCCGGCCATACTTTTGTTTTTTCATTACTTCAGCTACAGCTTGAGTGATAAGAAATAATCCAAACATATTAACATTAAAAATTCGTTTCATATCATCTAGGGTCATATCTGCAACTGTAACTTTTTGAGATATTCCAGCATTATTAACTAAAACATCAATTCTTCCATATTTATCAACTATTTCATCAACCAGCTCTTTAACACTATCAGGATTGGTTAAGTCAGCCACAAATCCTTCTGCTTCATAACCTAAATCTTTTAATTCTTGAACGTTTTTATCAATACCTTCCTGATTAATATCTACTATTAGGACTTTTCCACCTTGACGACCAAATGTTTGGGCTATAGTTCTTCCAATTCCTTTTGGAGATCCTGCTCCTGTTACTAAAACAACCTGATCAGTAAAATCTAACATTTATTTACCTCTATTTTTTAATTAATTTTCAAAATTTAGTGCAGTTTCAACAATGTTATCGACTGTAATTCCATTCATTTCTAATAATCGTTCATAAGGAGCAGATTGACCAAATTGATCTTGAACTCCAATTCGTTTTAATTTGCCTTTTCCTTCTTCAGCAATAATTTCAGAAACCGCCGAACCTAATCCATTTAAAATATTATGATCTTCTACTGTTATAATTTTTCCGATATTATTTATAATATCTTTAATGGCTTCTTCATCGATTGGTTTTATTGTGTGCATATCTAAAACACGAGCGGAGAGGCCTTTATTTTTCAGTTCTTCTGCAGCATCAATAGCTAAATGGACTGTATCACCATTTGCCACAATAGCAATATCAGAACCGTCTTGAATTTGATGTGCTTTACCGATTTCAAACTCAACATCTTCATTATATATTTGAGGAATTCCATCACGAGTAAATCTTAAATAAATCGGTCCATCAAATTCTGCTGCTTCACGAACTAATTTTCTTGTAGCATTATAATCAGCTGGCATGATAACAGTCATATTTGGAAGAGTTCTTAATACTCCCATATCTTCAATACTTTGATGCGAAGCACCATCATTGGCTGGCGTTAATCCACCATGAGAGCAGGCGATTTTTACGTTGAGTTCTGGATAACAAATTTCTTGACGAATCATCTCGGCCATTCTTAGGGCTCCAAAAACTGCATAAGTAACTACGAATGGAATTTTTCCACACGTAGCAAGACCAGCTGCTACCCCTGCTGCATTCTGTTCAGCAATTCCAACATTTAAGTATTGTTCTGGTAATTCAGCTCTAAATTTATCTGTTCTACAACTTTTTCCTATATCAACATCAACTACTACAATATCTTCATTTTCATGACCTAATTGAGCAATTTCATCTCCGAAACCATTTCTAGTTGGAATACTTTCTGCTTTCATATTTCACTCCTATTTACAGCTTTTTGTTCTTCTAATTTTTCTTGCAATTCTTTCATTGCCTTTTTGTATTCTTCTTCGTTAGGAGCCATTCCATGCCAAGCACAAACATCTTCCATAAAAGAAACTCCTTTACCTTTGGTAGTATGAGCATAAATACATTTAGGTTTTCCATTCTTATTATTATGAAAAACTTCTAAGGCATCTAAGATTTCCTGCATATTATGACCATCTAGTTCAATAACGTCAAAGCCAAAAGCTCTAAATTTTTCTCCAAGATCGCCATTAGGCATAATTTCATCAGTAGTTCCATCTACTTGCAGATTGTTAGCATCTAGAAAAATTATCAGATTATCAAGTTCATATTTATGGGCAGTATTGGCGGCTTCCCATATTTCTCCTTCTTGGGCCTCTCCATCACCTACAACAACATAAACGTTATAATCTTTATGATTCATTTTTCCAGCTATAGCCATACCAACACCACAAGCCAATCCTTGACCGAGAGAACCCGTAGAGATATCAATACCAGGACAACGATTCATTGAAGGATGTCCTTGAAGTATTGATCCTTCTTTTCTCAAACTGTCTAATTCTTCTTCAGGAAAATAACCTAAAGTTGCTAGACAAGCATATTGAATCGGACATACGTGACCTTTGGATAAAATAAATCTATCCCGATCTTCCCAATCCGGATTTTCCGGATCTATATTCATATCTTTAAAATAGCACGCAGTAGTAAAATCAGCAGCAGATAAACTTCCACCAGGATGTCCTGATTGGGCTTTATAAATCATATCGATTACTTTCATCCGCATTTCAGTAGCTTTTTGTTCAAGCTCTTTTGTTGAAATATCTTTCATTTTCCTTTCCTTTAATTATTTTATTTTGCGTTATCCACCAACCAGGAATGTTGATACTGCTGGAATATAAGTAACTATCAACAAAATAACTAGTTCGGCAATAACGCAAGGTATAATTCCTTTTGTAATCTCCTCAATCGAAATATCACCAATTCCACAAGCCACATATAAATTAACACCTACAGGAGGAGTAAATAATCCAATAGCTAAATTAACAATCATAACTACCCCTAAATGAATAGGACTAATTCCTAATGCTGTTGCTACAGGAGCAAATAATGGAGTAAAGATATATAATGCTGAAGTTGAATCAAGGAAACATCCCGCAATAAGTAAAACAATATTGACGATAATAAAGAAAATTATCCAGTTTCCATTAGTTACAAAGAGCATAAAATCTCTAATGGTTAAATCCAGTCTTGCTCTGGTTAAAACATAAGCAAAGAGGGTTGCTCCCATTGTAATAAACATTATGGTTCCTGTAGTTGAACAAGAATCTATTAAGATATCAATAAATTCTTTAAACTTAATTTGTCGATAAATAAAGATTCCCACTAGAAGCCCATAGAAAACTGATACAGCAGCTGCTTCAGTTGGAGTAAAATTCCTCCATAAATTCCGCCTAGAATAATGACTGGCATCATTAATCCAAAGAATGCATCTTTAAAAGCAATCCATCTTTCTTTCCAGGTAGCTCTAGGTGAAACTTTTAAATCCATAGTTCTTCCAACAATAAAAGATACTATTATTAAAGCTGCTCCCATAAGCAATCCGGGAATCATACCGGCAATAAAAAGATTGGTAATTGATGCATCTGCTATAGAGCCATAAACAACAAAAGTAATTGAAGGAGGTATAACCACTCCAATCGCTCCACCAGCAGCCATTAAAGCACAAGCATAATAGGCGTTATAACCAGCTTTAGTCATAGCAGGAATCATAATTAAACAGCAACAGTGGCAGGACCTGATCCAGAAATAGCAGCAAAGAAACAGGAAACTACAACACAAACTATAGCCATTCCGCCTTTAATATGACCAAGACATTTTTCAGCAAGATTAATTAACCTACCGGAAATACCTGCTTTTTCCATAACATTCCCAGAAAGAATAAAGAAAGGAATCGCAAGTAAAACGAATTTGCTACTTGCTGAAGAACATAATCTCGGCAAAACACTCATAATAGCAAAAAGAGGTTTACCAGCTCCTTGAACAAGAATAGCCGCTACACTG
>CANQNI010000064.1 GCA_947625175.1 uncultured Eubacteriaceae bacterium
TCATTGGAAGACCAACGAAAGGAATCAGAACAGTTTAAATTCCAACCACTTATTTCTATTTTAATGCCAGTCTATAAAATCGATCTGAGTTTACTTGAGATGGCTGTTGATTCTGTAAAAGATCAAAGCTATCCAAAATGGCAACTCTGTATTGCAGATGATAAATCAGACGATCCAAAATTAAAAGCGTATTTAAATAAGATCAGTCAAGAAGATCAAAGAATTAATGTTGTCTTTAGAAAAGAAAATGGTGGTATTGCTGAAGCCACAAATTCAGCTTTTGATCTAGCTAAAGGTGAGTATATTGGTTTACTTGATGATGATGATGAATTAGCTCCAAATGCTTTATTTGAAGTTGTTAAGGTTTTAAATGAGGATCCTGAAGCGGAAATAATTTACAGCGATGAAGATAAACTAAATTCAGATGGTTATCGTGTGGTTGCTCACTTTAAACCAGATTATGCTCCTGATTATTTGTTTAATAGCAATTACATTTGTCACTTTTTAGTTTTTAAAAAATCCCTAATTAAAGATAATGAAAAGTTTTTAAACAAAGAATATGATGGCGCCCAGGATTATGATTTAATTTTAAGATTGGTTGAAAGAACTGAAAAAATTTTCCATATTCCAAAAGTTCTCTATCACTGGCGAATTATTCCTGGTTCTACTTCGGAAACAGTAGAACATAAAAATTATGCTGTTGAAAATGGTAAAAAAGCTCTCTATGCTGCCATGGAAAGGCGTGGTTTATCAGGAAAAGTCATAGTAACTGGTCCAGATGCCCGTTACTATGTAGAATATGATGTACAAAAACCGGAACAGAAAGTATCTATCATAATTCCAACTAAGGATAATCCGGAAATGATTAAACGGTGTGTAACATCGATTGTAGAAAAAACATTCTATCCAAATTATGAAATAATTGTAGTTAATAATAATAGTTCTGAAGAAGAAACCTTTAAAGTATTTGAAGAACTTAAAAATGAAGTTCCAAATCTAACTGTTCTAGATCTGCCAATTCCTTTTAATTATTCGAAAATTAACAATATTGCAGCTAAGGAAGCCAGTGGAGATATTTATCTTTTCTTAAACGATGATACCGAAGTTCTAACAGAAGGCTGGCTTTATAAAATGGTTGGTTATGCTCAACAACCATGGATTGGAGCAGTTGGTGCTAAACTACTATATCCAGATAAAACGGTACAGCATGCTGGAGTTGTAGTTGGATTATTTGGAATAGCCGGTCATGTCTTCTCTAGAATTCCAGGAACAGAATACGGATACTTTAATAGACTTCAGGCTGTTTGTGATTATACTGCTGTTACAGCTGCCTGCTTGATGATTCAAAAAGATAAGTTTTGGCGGGTAGGTGGATTTGATGAAGAAATGACAGTAGCTTTTAATGATGTAGATCTCTGTTGTAAATTATTTACTGACGGCTATTATAATATTTATACTCCATTTGTTGAATTAATTCATTATGAGTCTGTTACCAGAGGTTATGAAACAACTGCTTCAAGAATTCTTCGTTTTGAAAAAGAAAAAGGTAAAATGAGAAGTAGATGGAGTCACTTCCTGGGAAATGATCCAATGTATAATCCTAATTTAACTTTAAATACTGGAAACTTTGAAGTAAAACTCGATTAAATCCCGAGCTTGTTAGGATTTGAAGTGATACAAGCAATAAAAGCCTACCTAAAATTAAAAAAATAGAAGATAAATAATTATTCTTACTGCTCAGTATAAAAATAGATTTAAGCAATTTTACGCTTAAATATTAAATTTTATGAAACAAAATTCAATTCCTGAATAATAACGATATAATATCATTTAAAATTATAATAATTTTGTAACATCAAATTGTGATTTGAGAACAAAATTGTTACAAAAGTGTTATAATAATTTACAACTTATGTATAAGTCATAGAAGAAGAAAGAAGCTAAGGAGGTATTGACTAATTTTAAAAGAAATCAAGAAAGAAAAAATACTAGTAATTGTTTGTTTAATCCTAATATTTCTTGGAAGTTTTGCATTATACACAAATATTACTACTGCTAACCAGAAAGTAATTGTAATTAATCCTGGTCATAGTATCGGTTATGACTCTGGAGCCTCAAGTGCATTTAAAAGTGAAGCTCAGGTAAATCAGGAACTGGCTGGCGTAGTTGTTCGTGAACTTAATAAACGTGGATATAAAGTTTATATTACGCATACTACTGATGAAAGTCTTGCTTCTCAAAGATTATTAAGTAATGCAGATGGATCATCTTTAAAAACAGTTGGTAATGCGATTAATGCTATACATCCAGACTTAGCTTTAGCACTTCATCATAATTCTGGTGGAGCAACTTCTAGTGGATACGAAATTTATTGGAGTAGTTATCGTTCATTTGATGGCGAAGGTGTTTATGAGGCTCCTAATATGTGGAGTGATGGAAGTGGAGCATATCGTGATACTTCTCCTTGTGCTGTAGCATTAGCTTCTTTTAATTTCGCTGAAATCTTAAAGAATAACCTGGCTGGTATTCCTAATCTAAGTTATCGCTATACTGTAGAACGAGATGATTATTTACCTGCTCATGTAGATGCTCCTTGTATCTTATATGAAGGCGGTTATTTATCAAATCCAAATGAAGCTGCTTATCTTGCTTCAGAACAGTATCAAAATGAAGCTGCTGTTAGAATTTGTAATGCTATAGATCAATATTTTGGTGGATCAGGTGGGGTTCCAGATACAACAGCTCCTGTAATTAATAGTGTTTATACTAGTGCTACTGAAACAACTGCTTTAGATTATTCTATTGAATGTAACGTAGCTGATGATACAGGTGTCGGTTCAGTTAAATTTGTCACCTGGACTGAAAATAATGGTCAGGATGATGTTATCTGGCAGGAAGGAACTAATAATGGTAATGGAAATTACTCAGCTATTGTTAGTTCTAAGGATCATAATTATGAGATTGGTAACTATGTAATTTCGTTGGTGTTATAGCTCCAACAGTTACCTTAAAAGAAGCTAATTATCCACAAGGATTATCAGTCGAAAAGTTAACTTCTAATCTTGCTGTTGCTTATGCTAATAACTTAGGTGGTGCAGGTTACAAATTTGCCGTTTGGAGTGAAAATAATGGACAGGACGATTTAATTTGGTCTGAAGGTCAGCCACAAACTAGTTCCTGTTTTAAAACTGTTATAAACAGAGCTGAACATAATAACGATAGTGGAAAATATTTTGTCCATTGCTATACCAATACAAATGCTTTTGTTGGAGCCAACGAAATAGATTTTGGAAAAATTAATTTTGATAATTTACAAGTTAATTTAAACGGAAATATTCTAAGTGTTGGTATTGCTAATCTTAGTTCCCCTGATGTAATTAAAGATGTTGAAGTTGCTGTTTGGAGTGAACAAAATGGTCAGGATGACTTAAGATGGTATAATCTTCAACCTAATGGAACTTCCTGGAGTATTCAACAAGATATTAGTCAACATACAGGATCCGGCTTATATAATGTTCATTGTTATTTAACTGATATTTATGGGAATATGCAGTTAGTTGGAATAGCTAGTGCTCAAAGGGATTCAGGAGTCACTTCTTATCCTTCAACTTTAAGTCCAAATGCTGTTATCAATCCTTTACAGGGAAATATCTTTACTGTAATAACATCAAATGTTCCGGATGGTTTTAATGTTTTAGTACCGGTCTGGAGCGAACAAAATGGTCAGGATGATTTAACCTGGTATTTATCAGCTAATGTTGGTAATGGAAATCATATAGCTACAATAGATGTTTCTTTACATCACGTAGCTGGTATTTATGCTGTCCATGTCTATTTACAGGATGTAGCCGGAAACTTATATCCAGTTTTAGCAAGTGGAATCGATGTTCCAGCTAGCGCTATTTCTACTAAAGTTACAGTAAATACACCGATTATGGGATTAAGTAGTGTAACTGCTGCAGATCTATCTAATATGTACGTTGCTCATTCACCGATCGCATTCCCTGATTATTACGTAGCTCGAGGAGTTTCTTTAGGACAATTTGCTCAGATGTATGTTGAAGAAGCAGCAGCTGAAGGTGTTCGTGCAGATATTGCATTTTCACAGGCAATGGAAGAAACTGGATTCTTAAAATTTGGTGGAGATGTTCAAATTAGCCAATTTAATTTTGCTGGTTTAGGAGCAACCGGTGGTGGAGTCAGAGGAGAAGATTTCACTCAATATGGTGATAATGCTAATGGAATTCGAATGGGTATTAGAGCTCAAATTCAACATCTCAAAGCTTATGCTTCTACTGATCCACTAAATCAGGCTTGCGTTGATGCTAGATTTAATTATGTTTCTAGAGGTAAAGCACCTACTATTAACGGTTTAAGTGGAACATGGGCTGCAGATACATCATATGCCCCTAAAATTGTTACTATTTGTAACTATATTTAATGAAAATTCAAGCACGACTTAGTCGTGCTTTTTTTGTATTATGAAAAATGAAATAACAATAATTATTCCTAATTATAATGGTCAGGAAATAATAAAAAAGTGTGTCAATAGTTTATTTTCCCAGTCTTATAAAGACTTCGAAATTATTATTATAGATGACGCTTCAAGTGATACCTCTGTTGAAATAATAAAGAATCTACCAGTTAGATTAATTGAGAATAAAGAGAATAAAGGATTTGCCTATTCGGTTAATGAAGGTATTAAAGCAGCTAAAACAGATTTTGTATTACTCTTAAACAATGATGTCTTTATACAGGATCCTGACTTTTTAAAATCAATGCTTGAAGTAGTAAAGAAAAATCCTTCTATATTTTCAGTATCTTCTAAAATGATAAGTTATATGGATCCTTACATTATTGATGATACTGGTGATGAATATACACTTTTGGGATGGATTTATAAAAGAGGGAATGGTCAATATATAAATCAATACACTCATGATTCTCTAATCTTTTCTACATGTGCTGGGGCTGGTCTTTACCGTAGAGATGTATTTAATCAGATTGGATATTTTGATGATTTACATTTTGCTTATCTTGAAGACGTCGATATTGGCTGGAGAGCACAAATTGCGGGTTATATTAATGTTTATAGTGCTTGTAGTGAATGTTATCATTTAGGATCAAATACATTTGCTCAGGGTCAGAAATATTCAAATTTAAAAGTTTATCTGTCAGCAAGAAACAATATTTATATAATATATAAAAACATGCCTAACTTTCAGATATTTATTAACCTTCCTTTTTTGGTTACTGGATTTTTAATTAAAATTCTTTATTTTTTAAAACAAGGTTATTTTAAAGATTATTTAAAAGGGCTTAGTGAAGGTCTTACTACTCTTCATAAACTTAAAAGAGTTGAATTTAAAAAAGTAAATATTCCTAATTATAAAAGAATTCAAAGAGAAATGATCCGTTCAACCAAAACTTATCTTTCTTTAAAACTAAGACAATATGGATTAAAAATAAAGAAAAAAATTAAAAGCCAAATTAACGATTATAAAGAAAGGATTTTTAATTTGCTTCCAAATTTAAAAACCGTACTCTAACAATTTCATTAGAGTACGGTTTTTTATTGAATTTTAAGTCGATATTTAACATATTCACTTAATACTTCTGCTGTATTCCAAATTCCTAAAATAGAAGAATTGATACAGAGATCATAATTAACGGGATCTGCATATTCTCGTCCTGTATAATAATTGTAATAATTTTTACGTTGTTTATCTTTTTTTCTAATAGCAACTAGGGTATCCCGTTGATTTTTATAGTCTTCTGTTTCCATTAATCTAGTTATTCTCCAGTCCAATGGAGCATAAATGTATATAGATATAAGATTAATTTCTTCATCTTCTAGAATGGCATCTGCACTACGACCTACAAAGATACAGTTTTCTTCCTGGGCTTTTTCCCTGATAATTTCACTTTGGAGTTTAAACATTTTTTCTGGTTCAGTATTAACTAGAATATCTGAATACATACCTGTATACATAGGAGTATATAACCAGGGATTAATAGCCTGTTCATCTGCTTCAACTGCATTCTTATGAGTTAGTGAACCCTTTTCTGCAGCTAAATCAACTAATTTACTATCATAAAAGTGATAATCTAACTTTTGGGCCAGAAGTTGTCCAATTTCTCGTCCACCACTTCCATATTCCCGCGAAATACAAATTGAAGTTTTCATTTTTATTCCTTAAGTCTTAATAATATTATTATATCATTTAGCTTATTTCGATCTTATAAGATTAAGATTAATATATGCTAAAATAGTATTATAAATTACGATAATTAACGAAGGAGTTAGTATGAGTAACACTATCGAGTTTGATTATAAACCCGCTCTTGAATTTGTAGAACAACGTGAAATTGATCGAATGGGAGAACTTTGTGTTAATGCTCGCAAAGAATTATTAAGTCGTGAAGGTTTAGGAAATGATTTCCTAGGCTGGATTGATCTTCCAGTTGATTACAATAAAGAAGAATTTGACAGAATTAAAGAAGCTGCTAAACAGATCCAAAAAGATTCCGAAGTTTTAATAGTAATAGGAATTGGTGGTTCTTATCTTGGAGCCAGAGCAGCTATAGAATTCTTAACACCTTCTTTTAATAACCAATTATCAAAAGAAGAAAGAAACGGAGCTCCTGAAATTTATTTTGCTGGAAATAATATAAGCGGTTCCTATCTTCAAGATTTAATCAAGATTATTGGTGATAGAGATTTTTCAGTTAATGTAATTTCAAAATCTGGTACAACAACTGAACCAGCTATAGCTTTTAGAGTATTTAAGAAAATGCTAGAAGAAAAGTATGGTAAAGAGGGAGCAGCTAAAAGAATATATGCAACAACTGATAGACAAAAAGGTGCTTTAAAATCTTTAGCAGATGAAGAAAAATATCATACTTTTGTAATTCCTGATGATGTCGGTGGAAGATTTACTGTATTAACTCCAGTTGGACTATTACCAATTGCAGCTGCTGGGTGTGATATTGATGCTTTAATGAAAGGAGCTCAAGCTCAAAGAGAAATTGCTCTTAATAATGATTTTGCCTCAAATCCTTCACTACAATATGCAGCTTTAAGAAATCTTTTCCTACGTAAAGGAAAAGTTATGGAAATTTTAGTAGACTATGAACCTAGTTTACATAGTTTAGCAGAATGGTGGAAACAACTTTTTGGTGAATCTGAAGGTAAAGATGGTAGAGGTCTTTTCCCGGCAAGTTACGATTTATCGACAGACCTACATTCTCTTGGTCAATTTGTTCAGGATGGAACCAGAATAATGTTCGAAACTGTCCTAAATGTAGTTAAACCTCCAAAAGACATAACTATCGATAAAGAACCGGTTGATATTGATGGAATAAATTATCTTTCAGGAAAAACATTCGATTTCGTTAATAAGAACGCTATGAAAGGAACTCGTCTGGCTCATACTGATGGACAGGTACCTAATTTATTAGTTAATATTCCACAACAAGACGCTTTCTGTCTAGGCAGTGTTTTCTATTTCTTTGAATTTGCAGTCGGTGTTTCAGGTTATCTCTTAGGAATTAATCCTTTCGATCAACCAGGAGTTGAAGACTATAAGAGAAATATGTTTGGTTTATTAGGTAAACCAGGATATGAAGATTTAACCGACGACTTAAAGGCTAGATTAGGTGAATAAGATATTTAAGGTTTTTGTGATTGAGCAAAAACCTTTTCTTTTTTTTAAATAATGTGAAATAAATAAATTTATCTATTTGATATAAGTATAAATTATATACTTGCTTAATTCTACAATTTATTTTTAAAACCTCTGATTATAAACTTCTCTTTTCTCATTAAAATTAACGGTTTAAGTTATATAAGTAAACTATTTTTGCTTAATCAGCGTTAAATTTGTTCAAAATTAAATTAATATTTTCTTATTTTGCTTACAAACTTTCTTAATATAAGTAATTCTATTAAAAATAGGTCTTGAAGAGTTTCTAAATATCCGTATAATAGTATATAGAAACGAAATTAAATTTCGATTATTTCTATTAAAAAGTATTTTTCTAAATTTTATTTATAGTGCTAGCATAAGAAAATAAAGTTTAAGTTTAATAAAGTGAGGTTTGAGCAAAGGGAAGCAAAATAATACATTTAATTTAATTCGTAAAATTTAAAGTAGTAAAAAATAGTTGGAATTTCAACTAAATTGAAATAATAGGATTGGTATATTCAGTTTATTCTGAATAATATTTGAAGATTTTGGTAAAACTTAAAATTTTAAGTAAAGCAGGTTTCGGTAAACTCTTGTATTGGGAGATTTGGATTCAATTAATTAAACAATTACTAATTCTAAATTTGATCAATAGAATTAAAATTGGTGGCCACCAGGTAATTGTCATAAAGGAGAAATTTAAGGAATAAGAAAATTAATATCACAGTTCTT
>CANQNI010000065.1 GCA_947625175.1 uncultured Eubacteriaceae bacterium
ACTAATCCGCCGACAAGTGGTCTCCCTAATGTATAGTTCCCGATTGAAGAACCACCCATTCCTGGCATACTGGATAAACTTGCAAATAACCCTAGTAAAATCGCTTGAAACCAACTAATAGTCATAAAATTACCTCTTAATTAAATCCGAATTGTCCTCTAAATTTATCCCAATTCCCAATGGATTCTTCTTTTAGTAGAGCAAATTCGATATCATAACCTTTCTTTTTCATTTCTTCCAAAGCTTCTGCTTCTTCCTGAGTAATAGACTGGTTATTCCCAAGTTTAGTGGTTCCTGGACGGTCATTACATGGACCAATAACAACATGGTTAAGACCAGGTTGAAATTCACCATCTACCAGAATTTTTTTCATATCAATAGGATTTTTAGTAATCAGGAAATAATTATCCTTACTTGCTAAAACTTTAGGTGATTTCTTTAAAAATTCATCGACTGACCAGACAAAGGTTTTTTTACCACTAGCATTTTTATAAGCAGCCTTCAAAACAGGATTCTTAGCAGCGACATCGTTTACAGCAATTAAACCATCACATGGATATTCTAAAGCCCAACGGGTACAAGTTTGACCATGAATCATACGGTCATCAACACGAATAAAAGATACAGACATAATCCCTCCTAAATATCATCGTCATCGTTTTCAACTTCGAGCGAAAAACGTTTTAATTCCTGACTGGCTTCCTGAATCTGTTTATCTATGAGTTCATCAGTGTCTTCGATATCTTTCATCAAAGTAGAAGTTATAACAAATGGTAGATTCATTCCGCCAACCATGGCAGTATTATCCAGTAATCCTTCTTCAGCGATTACATTTGCTGCAGTTGTTAATGGTGAGCCACCAACTATGTCGGCAAAAAGCAGTATTTCGTCTTCAGGTTTAACTACTTTCAGTTTTTCTCTGAGCTTATCGGCAAAAATATCTGCCCCCATATCTTCTTCCATACCAACGGCTAGTATATCGTCACGGTCGCTACCGGCTAACATACCAACAGCATTAGCCATTCCTGGAGCTAAAGTTCCATGGCTAACTAAAACAACATATTTCAATATAAACCTCCTTCATTCGTAGCTCCTTTTAAGAAAAGTATAATAAAAAAAAGACACTGTAACCATTTACAAGTGTCATTAAAGCGAAGTGACAAATGTCACTTTTAATCAATTTGATCCACATAATCATTTTTAAGTGATTGATTAATTGTTCGATTCCATTGAATTAAAGAAGATTCCAAATTTTCATTACTGTTGATAATAGTATCGATAGCCTGGTCTACCTGTATTTTAGCCAGGGAATAGTTTGAAAAACGTGGAGCTGTTACAGCGTTTTCTACAGAGTGACTCAGTATTTCCTGTGTTAAAGGACTATTTGATGATTCAATTAAATTTCCTAATGTTTCGTCCTTTTCAGTAACTGATTTAAGAACAGAAACTCCTTCAGAGTAATCAAATATCTGTTTTTGAATCTCAGGATCTGATGTTAAAATTTTCATTAATTCCCATGCTGGGAGAAAATTCTTTGTCTTACTATTAATTCCTATTTGAAGACATTCTAATCCAGAAACATTATTACCTGATGGGCCTCTAGGCATAAGTAAACAACCCCAGTCGAAATTCTCATATTTTTTCAGACTCAGTGGATAAGGTTGATAAGCTCTAAATTCTGAAAAAGACATTGGTTGAAAAGCTACGGTTCCAAGGTCAAAATCCTTATCAGAAACATTGATATTAATATTTTTTAATTTTTCTAAAAATTCCAGACTTTCTATAACTCTATCCTCAGTCAGATTACAGGCATGGCCATTTTCAGAAAACAATTCTACGTTATTTGAGTTAAAAGCATCCTCATAGTCATAACCAACATAACCAAACTGATCAATAGTTCCATCGTTATCAGTATCCTTAGTTACCTGATTACAGATTTTATAGAAATCATCCCAGGTCCAGTTTTCTGAGGGTAAAGGAATACCCTCTTTATCTAAAAGAGTCTGATTAACGAACATCAGTTTTGGAGCACATTCATAAGGTAGAGCATATTGATTATTCTCGTATTCACCGGAAGAAAGAGCTGAAGAATAAAAAGAATCAGTAAAACCTTCTTCCTGTAAATCAATAACTGAAGTTAAATCTTCGAGAGCATTGAGCTCAACTAATTTGTTAAAATCATCTGGAAGAATAAAAAATAAATCCGGTCCATCTTCCTGAATTAATTTTTGAAATAACCATTCAGAATAATCTTTTTTTAAAATTCCCGTTTCATAAGTAACTTCAATATTGGGATTTTCTTCTTTTAATTTAGCAATTGAAGCATCTAAAATTTTATACGTGTTACCGTTTTGAATATTCCAAAAACTATCTGTAAAAACGCCAACCGTTAAAGTATTATTTGTTTGATTTAGTGGTTTAGAATCGAGATAAGTTAGTACGGCTATCAAAAAGAAAATAATACTCCCACCTAAGCAGACCAAATTCCTGTGATTACTAATCCAAGTCCTCATAATTAAAGATTCCTGTACTAGTGATTCTGTTTTCAACAGCCCAGATAGCTAACTGAGTCCGATCTCGTAAATTACATTTACTTAAGATAGTACTAATCATGTTTCTCACCGTACCATTAGATAAGTAAAGTTTGTCAGCGATTTCTTTATTGGATAACCCCTGTCCAATTAAAGAAATAATTTTGAGTTCATTTTCTTTTAAATCAGTTACGATTTCCGGGTTTACTACAATTTCAGAACCAGAATTAGCCATTTGAGAAAAGAATCTTAATACTTTTGAAGTGATATCTTCATTAATCATTGCAGTCCCGTTATAGACTTTTTCAATAGCCCCAGCCAGTTCTTTAGTTGAAGTTCCTTTTAACAAATAACCACTGGCTCCATATTTTAAGGCATTAAAAACATATTCATCATCATCAAAAGTGGTCAGTATTATTATTTTTATATTCGGATATTTTTCTTTAATAATCTTCGTACACATAACACCATCGAGTTCAGGCATACGAATATCCATTAAAATAACATCAGGTTCTTCTCTTTTAATAGCTTCTAAGACTTCGTTACCATTGGCAACAGCATCTAATACCTTAATGTTTTCTTCTAAATCTAAAACTATCTGTAAACTTTGTCGAATTAATTCCTGATCGTCTGCAATAATTACTTTTATCATGTATCGGCCTCTGCCATTCTAATTGGAACCTTGGCGTTAACAAGAAATCCATTATCTCCATTAAAATATAACTGACCCTTTAAAAGATTAAGTCGTTCCTGCATATGATGCAGTCCAAATCCTTTTTCAATTTTCTTGCAGCCAATTCCATTATCTTTAATATTTATTTGTAAATAATTATTTTGAGTATCGATTACTATATTAATCTGATCAGCTTTTCCATGACGGATTGAATTAGTTATACTTTCCTGAATAATACGGAAAATAACATCTTCTTCTTCATTACTAAAATTTTTCAGTTCAGAATTAATTTCGAGGTTAATATCCGCATTAGTGACATCTCTCATTTCAGAAACCATTTTAATAATCGCTTTTTTAAGATCAAACTTGTCAAGCCGGTCTGGGCGTAGAGCACTAACGCTTCTTCTAACGTCAGTCATCCCTTGGGAAGCCACTTCAATAATTGATTTTAACTGAATTTTTGTTGCTTCCGGGGCGACATCAATTAGAGCTGTGCAGGCTTCAAGTCCGGTTATTATCCCTGTTAAAGTATGCCCTAGAGTATCATGGATTTCCCGAGCTAACCGGTTTCGTTCACGGGTTTCAGTCATTTTAACAATTTCTTTGGAATATTCTTCTAATTGTGTATTAGCTTCCTGAAGTTCTTCATTTGCATTGTTTAGTTTTTCGTTTAAACTTAAGATATATTCCTTTTCATCATACTCAGATCGGACTACTAGAATAATATAGATTAAAAAAATCAGTAGATTAAGAGATGACAATATATTTAAAATACCGGTTAAAATTAGACGAGTATCATTCTGAAAATATTCAATAAAAACATTAAAAGTTATAATTTCAGAATTTAAAGATAAAATAATGTATTCTGAAACCAGATAAATCAAACAAAATCCGATTAATAGTGGAACCCGCCATTTAAATTTTGGAATAAAATCAATTGAGACGGCTAAAACTAATAGAATAATTCCTGTATAAGAAAAGCCAATTAAATAGACTATTAAAAAGGTGATAATTATTTCAAAGCAAAGTCTAATAATATTTTGAAACATATTCAGTTTATTAAGGCTCATCAAAAAGAGCTCACTGATATATAAACTGATAATAATAATTGGAAATTTCCAGTAGGCTAATGGAAGGTTAGTAATCTTGTTAATAAAAGATAAACCACTTGATTCATGAATGATTCCTTTTAAACAATAACTGATAACACAAGTTACATAAAGTAAAATCAGAAAGTTTAGATTTTTTAAAATAAGTAACGCTAATTTAGAATCTTTTTTATAATCAAGCATTATTGCCACCGATCAATTCCTAGAGAGGTAACATTATCTCTGGTAATTAACTTAACCGGAATTTTAGTTTCTTTTTCAACTGATTTTCCATCTAATAAATCATAAAGGATCTGAGCAGATTTTCTTCCGATCTGCGTTGGAAATTGAGCCGCGGTAGCCGTCATCATTCCTTCATATATTAAAGCTTTTGAATCTGGAGTGGCATCTACCCCATAAACCTTGACCTGATTTAATAAATTAGTTTCTTCAAGTGCAGCAACGACGCCTAAACTGGCTAAATCGTTTAGACAAAAGACCGTATCAAACTGGATATCTTTAGCTAAAAATTCTTTAAATTTTGGCATAGCAATTTCAGTCTGACCTTGACAATCAATTCGGTCAACTACTTTAATTTCCGGATTAATACTCACGGCATCTAAAAATCCCTGAATTCTGTCCTGACTCGATTTAGCAGCCTCGTGGGTTAAGAGAACAACGTTTGATTTGGGATGTTGAGTTAAAAAGTAATTACCCACTATCTGACCAGCCTGATAATTGTCGGATTTAATAGTAGCATCAGTTAACTTTTCATCAAAAATATCAGAATCAACATTTAAAATGGCAATTCCATTATCTTTGGCTTTCTGAAGAACATCTTTTAGAGCTTTCCAGTCAACCGGATTAATAATAAGCGCATCAACTCCCTGATCGATCATTTCATTAATCTGTTCAATTTGTCTTTGCTAATCAAGTGCTGGATCTCTTAAAATAACCTGATCTCCTTCAGTTTCAACTTTTGCTGCAATTTCTTCACTGATTATTCTGAAGAATTCATTATTCATAGTCATATAACTCATTCCTATTAAATGATTCTTTTCTTTTTGATTAAAGGAGTGGTCTTTAAAAAAGTTCCCCATGAATAACGCCAAACTTAAGATAACCAGTAAATCGATAATGATTAGAAGAATATAAATAACCTTATTTTTAATATTAAACATCTCGTTACGATTTTTCTAGAACTATTAATCAGTTAATGACTTATGTAACAAAATTTAGTGACTATTGTAATTACAGGAGAGAGCATTAGTTGATCAAATTGTTAAATTTGATAAGTATAATATCACTTTGTAAACAGGAAAAGAAATAGAAGTAATCCCGAATTGTTTAAGAAAAGTTTTGGAAGAAATTTAAAAGAAAACTAATACAAAGGGAGCGAACGCGCGCAAATTCGCCTAATTAACGTATTAGAAATTTCTATTGAATCCAGAAAACCACAACCAACATCACTTAAAAAGCGTACCAAACTGAAAAATTCAGTAACCAATATACCTGATAATTTTGCTAATAAACAATAAGAAACAAAACAAAATTAGCTATAATATTTCCATTTTAAAGTACTTTATTTAAAATTTAACTTATAAATTATAACGTTATAATCATTCTATAAATTATCAAGTATCTATATGTTATTATACACACTTTCGCTAATTTGTCAAGTGATTTTCTTATTTATTTCTAAAATTTTGTAATTTTCTTACTTAAAAACTACTTAAAAAAGAACCTCAGAAATCCTGAGGTTAGACTTTATATAGAATAAGGGCTAGTATCTCTTTTAACTGTTGGGCTTGATCAGGACGATGTTCGGCGAGAATGGTTTGGGCTAAATGAACATCATTAACGATTAGATAATCAACGTTCTTGTTTAACATATTTAAAATTTCTTCTTTATTGTCTAGTGTCCAGGCCTGAATCATTTTCCCTCTTAAATGAATCCGGTCTACTGTATCCTGATCAATAGCTTCCTGTTCCAGGCTTAGACTGTCGAAAGTAAAATTTTCAATATCCCCATAATTGGAAGAGGTTAAGAAAAGTGAGTTAAGTTCAGGGTATTTTTCTTCAATTTCCAGTACATAGGGATAGTTTCCGCTGGCTATATAAACATCATCTTCCATCTGAAAATCTTTAACGGTACTAACCACCTGATCTACCAGGTCAGTATCATTTTGAATTTTCTTAAGTTCAATATTCAGTTTAGCCCGGTCTTTTGCCAAAGTTAACAATTCATCCAGGGTTAGAATAAATTGTCCTGTTGGTTCTTTCGTTTTATTATTTATAATTTCGAGTTGCCTTAGATCAGCAAAATTCATATTACGGATTCGCTTTAGGCCATCCACTGTAGGAACATCAATGGTATGATTAATAACTAAAATACCATCTTTGGTACGCTGGATATCACATTCAAGATATTCGGCACCATTTTGAATAGCAGACTCAAAGGCATTTTGGGTACTTTCATAATTCTCGCTGCTGTTTCCCCTGTGAGCTGTAATAATAGCTCCTGTTTGAGCGATTGTTAAGGCATCTTCACTAATACTTTTAGCGGTTACAGATCCCTGGAAAACACAAAAGGTTATAATAATTACACTAATTAATGCTGCTTTTAATCTTCTATTCGCTCTATTTTCAGTAATCGTAATCTCATTATGTTTAAAGTGAAATCCTAGTAGGCCACTAAAATAAAACAGGGGCATCAGGATTGCCAGTAATGAAAAAAAGCCAATTGCCAGAGGAGATAAAATTTCAATTAAAAGTCTGTAAGTTTCTGTTGAACTTCCTGAAGAAAATAAAATAAGATAAGCTATTATTCCCAGAATAAAAAAGATTAAAAATATTCCTACAAATAAGAGAAAGGTAATCAGGATAGTTTTAACCACTTCTTTAAGGCTTTTTTTAAAATGTTCTTTTAAACTTCTTAAACATAAAACACAACTTGCTAAAATACTCACTTTAAATTTAACAAAATAGATAAACAGGTTTGAAAAGAGAATTAAAAGGACTAATTCAATTAAGACTGTTAAAAATAAAGTTGAAATTGAAAAAGTAAAATCTGTGTAATACGAAAGGTAGAGTCTTAAGTAAAGTGCTTCGGCTATTCCTGATTTTAATCCAATATGTAATATTGGAAGAAAAATAATAATAAAGATAAAGGCTAACCAGTTATTAATAGATAAATAATTTAAACTCGTTAGAATTCCTTCTTTAATTAAGGTAATAATATTAATCTGTTTATTTTCAAGCCCATAGTTTAAGCCAATAATAATCGTTGTAATTTCAATCAGGAAATAATAGAGAAAAACCAAAGCAATGATTAAAAATATTAAAATATTGGTTGTGGACTGAAAAACTAAAAGAATATTTTCTGTTGTAATTAGGGTTGTTCCAAAGCCGGTTATTAAATTCCGCATTAAATGTAAAAAGAAAGGAAACAGTATAAACGTTCCCAGTGCTTTATAGAGAAATTCAAAGAGAATAAGCGTAAAGAAATTTAATCTTAGCGCGTCAAAATAATTCTTTAATAAAGTACTTTTAAACAATCGTGTTTCCTTCCCAAATTTATTCGGCTATAAATACCGCTGAACTTCTAGGTTCAAATAATATACTAATCCCGTTTTCTTCTAATTCTGATTCAGTAGTTCCCATTACTTTTTTCCATTTCTTTCCTTTAGGGGGTTCAGGTAGTTTAACTGGAACTTCTTCCCAAAAAGCATTAACACCAAAGAGAACTACGTCATCCTCTCCTGTTTCAGGATTTTTACCGGAATACATAACACTAAGATATGGCGTTTGGTCAGTCACTTGCCCATAAGGAACTTCGGTGTGAACACTCATTAAGGGAAATTCATCCTCAACTGGTTCAAGCTCATTATTTATTGCCGGATGGTTTTTTCTAAATGCTATTAGTTCTTTTGTATATTCAAAGAGTTCTTTATTCTTTTCTAAATTATCC
>CANQNI010000066.1 GCA_947625175.1 uncultured Eubacteriaceae bacterium
TTTTATTAATTCTTGCTGTATGTTTCAGGATCAAGGAGGCATTTTTATTAATGATGGAGCTCAAATAGGACATGGAACTACTTTAGTGACCTTAAATCATTCACATGATCCTAAAACCAGAACTGATTTATTTCCAAAACCAATACATATTGGAAAAGATGTCTGGATTGGATCTGGTGCTATTGTTCTGCCAGGAGTTACCATTAATAATGGAGCTATTATTGGTGCAGGTACTGTAGTAACAAAAGATGTTCCTGAAAACAAAACGGTAATTGGTGTTCCTGGAAAAATAATTCGGTAGAAGATTTTCTTCTACCGATATTAATTAAAACTAACAAATTTAATCTGATTTCCATGATCTTTAATAAGATTAATTAAATCTTTGTACTTAATCCAGATAGTGGCAGTATTATCATTTGGATGGATACCAACATTAGTATCAGAATTAATTGTTTCATCTAAAATTAAAATAACTGATTTATCTTCATTGTTTAATAAACCTAACGGAGAGACCGAACCTGGTTTTAGTTTAAGAAATTTTTCCAATCTTTCAGGGGAAGCAAAACTTAAGCGAGAACTATTAATTAATTCCTTAAGTATTTTTAAATCAATTTTTTTATCTTCTAAAGTAGAAACTAGGTAATGTTGATTTCCTTTAGCATTCCTTAAAAATAAATTCTTTAGAACACTCCCTTTCTCCAGTAATCTTTCGTTTTTCATATCTTCAATTGTGAATACCGGATTATGTTCTATTACATCATATTGAATATTATTATTTTTAAGCAGTTTATAAATTTTTTTCTTATTAAACATTAATTTATATGCTCCAATTTTTCAATTTTATTAATATCTGGGGTTATAAACATAGTGTTATGTTCTGTAAAAATAACTTTTCCCGGTTTACTATTTTTAGGTTTTTTAACAAATTTAAATTCCATATAATCTACCGGAACATTTTCAGATTGTTTTAGTTTACTATAATAGGCTGCTAACATCCCTCCTTCTAATACTGTTTGTTCTGTTATAAATTTTCCATTAGCTACAATTAAGACATGACTTCCAGGAGCATCTTTAACGTGAAGCCAACAATCTTCGGGATTTCCTAAAACTGTAGAGATAAAATCATTTTGAGTATTATTTTTTCCAACATAGATATCGAAACCTTCAGAAGAAATAAAATGTAGAGGCTTAGAAGGTTTTTGATTTTTTTCTTTTTTATTATATTTTTTCTGACTAACTAAATTTGAATGATTAAACTCATATAAGATTTCATTTAAATCTTCTATTTCAATAGAGGTATCAAGTGAGCTAAGTAAAGTATCTATATAATCTAATTCTTCTTGGGTTTTATCTAATTGCTTTTGTATTTCAGCTTGAGCTCTTTTATTTTTACTATACTTTTTATAGAATCGTTGAGCATTTTGAGTAGGTGTTTCATTTACTTTAAGTGGAACTTTTACCTGTCTTGGTGGATTCTCTGTATAGTCTAATAATTCAGCTTCTGTTAAACCCTTTTCTAAATTCCAGATATTAGCTGTTATTAAATCGCCGTATAATTTGTTTTTTTCATTGTTTTGAGTCTTCTTTAAATCATGATATAACTTTTGAATTTTTTTAGCATTTCTTTTTCTTATTGTATTAATTCGATGTCTTAAATCTTGACTTTTAGTTCTGAAATGGGCTCTTTTATCTCTTAAATTATAAAATGTTTCAAGTAGAGTACTAATATCCTTAACATCTTTCTTTTTAGCAGCTAAATTGCTTAAATTAACAACATGAAAATCAAGAATTTGATTATTGTTAGAAAAGTAAAGTTTTGGATTTTTTTGGGTTTTTATAATTTTTTTTAAATTATTAAAAATCTCTTTCTTATTTTCATCATTTAAATGATTTAATTTTTCAATAGGTTCAATATTTGATAAATAGGCAATTTCTGTAATTAAAGCCGGCGAAATTCCTAAAAAGGTATTTTGTAAAAATTTATCTAAAGATTGTTTTGAATTATTTATTCTTTTTAAGAACTCATCTTCATCAAATTTAAATAAGGAAAGTTTGTTTTCACTTGGTGGAGATTGATAAACTAATCCAGGTAATATATGGCGATAGCTGCTTTTTAAAGAGCCAATTTTTTTTATGGAATCTATAATTAAGTCTTTATTATCAACTTCTTTAGTTAAAATAATATTACTATTATGACCAGTAATTTCACAAATTAATTTTTTTATTATAGGCTCTCCAAATTCATTATATGAATTAAGCTCGATTATAATAACCCTGTCTGATTTTAATTGAGTGATCTGTTTTATTACAGCTCCAACTATTTGTTTTCTTAAGGTCATACAAAAAGTTGGAGGAGTTTCTGGGTTCTTTTTATTTATTTCTGTTAGATGGATTCGACTATTAGCTGAGTTAGCACTAATTAATAAATTATAATTATTTTTTTGTTTACTAATACTTAGTTTAATTTCATCAGTCTCGGGTTGAAAAACTTTTCGAATCCGTCCTCCAACTAGCATTTTATTTAATTCATTTACTAATTCATTAGTAACGATTCCGTCAAAAGGCATTCTTATTTTCCTTAGTTATAAAATTTCGTAAGTTTATTTTTTCTTAACTTATTTTAATATACAATTTAAAGATAATGAAAATTAAGTTCAGTAAATACCAAGGTTGTGGAAATGACTTTGTAATTATTAATAACTTAGATAATTCTTATAATTTTACTTCTGAACAGATTCAATTTTTATGTGATCGACATTTTGGTATTGGTGCTGATGGTCTAATATTAATTGAAGAACGGGAACATTCTTATTATATGAACTATTATAATGCAGATGGTTCTACTGCTGAGATGTGTGGAAATGGTTTGAGATGTTCTGCGGATTTTATTATTAAAAATATTAATCCTGATTTAAAAAATTTTATAATTAAGAGTGAAGATGGCCCTCACAGGGTAAATATAAACGAAGATTCTATTGAAGTTAGTATAACAAAACCTCACTTTTTAACAAAAATTTTAAAAACAGAAAAAGTTCAAAAGTATTTAAAACAATGTATTCAATCGTTTGGTTTTTTAACAGTAGGTAATCCACATCTCGTTTTATTGGTTGACGATATTACAAAGTTTGATAATAATTTTTGTAAGTTTCTATCCGAAAACTGTTTAGAAAATGGAGCTAATGTAAATTTAATTAAAGTTAATAATCCAGAAAATATTAATGTAAAAACCTTTGAAAGAGGAGATGGATTTACCTTAGCATGTGGAACTGGTGCTTGTGCTAGTGTTAGTTATTTAAATCATTTAAATATTTGTAAAAATCAGGTAACAGTAAATGTTCCTGGGGGAATTTTAAAGGTTAAAGTAAATGACGATTCTTTATGGTTATCTGGCCTAGCACAATGCGTTTATCAAGGAGAAATTGAACTAAATTGAAAAGTATGACTGGATTTGGTAGATCCGAATTAGAAAATAATGAAATTGATATAACTGTTGAAATTAAATCTGTAAATAGTAGATATAAAGATATCCAAATTCGGCTACCTGTTAATCTAAATTCTTTAGATCCTAAAATAAGAAACACAATTAATCCAAAAGTGAATAGAGGAAAAATCGAAGTTATTGTTTCTTATTTAAATACCGATTCGAATAATAGTAATATTGAAATTAATGAATCCCTGGCTCGTAGTTTATCTAAGAATTTAGATAAATTAATGAAATATAATACCTTAATAGAACCATCAATTGATCTTTCAATTTTTACTATGTTTCCTGATCTGTTAACTATAAAAGAAGATAAACTAGATTCAAATAGAATTTGGGAACAAGTTGAGCCTTGTTTAAATGAAGCAATTAATGATTTTATTCAATCACGCGAAATTGAAGGAAATAATTTAAAAGAAGATATTAATGAACATTATAATCAAGCTAAAGTTATATTAGAAAAAATTAAAAAACTTGCTCCTGAAAGCATTAAAGAATCTCAAAATAAATTAAAAGAACGTTTGGAATTGTCTTTAGCTGATGTTGATTTAGATGAGGTTCGCTTTTTGAATGAAGTTGCAATTTTAGCTGATAAGTTAGCAATAGATGAAGAAATTACCAGACTTGAAAGTCATTTTCAGACTCTAGAAACACTTATAGAAGAAGAAGGTCCAATAGGAAGAAAAATGGACTTTTTAATTCAGGAATTAAACCGGGAAACTAATACTATTGGTTCAAAAACTGATAGTATTGAAATAACCAACCACGTGGTTGATTTAAAAAGTGAAATTGAAAAAATAAGAGAGCAAGTGCAAAATGTTGAATAAAGACAACTTTAGTAATTATTATTCTCTTAAAACAGGATTACTTATTGTGGTTTCTGGACCTAGTGGGGCAGGTAAAAGTTTAATAACACAGGAATATATTAAAAAACATCCTGAAGCAGTCTTATCAATATCTGAAACTACCAGAAGTCCAAGAAAAGGTGAATTAAACGGAAGAGAATATTATTTTGTTAATGAGAAAACTTTTTTAAAACGAGAAAAAGAAGATTATTATCTAGAATCAGCTGGTAAATATCAAAATCGTTATGGTACTCCAAAGAAAAAAATTATCCAGGATTTAAAAAATGGAAAAGATGTCATTCTGGAAATAGAAACACAGGGAGCTGAACAAATAAGAAAAAAATTTCCTGATGTTGTATCAGTATTTGTTCTACCAACTTCTTTTACTGATTTAGAAAAACAAATTAGAGGAAGAAAAACAGAAACTGAAGAAGCTATTAATTTAAGATTATCAGAAACTCGTTCCGAAGTAGATCAAATAAAATATTATGATTTTGTTTTAATAAATAGGTTTGGTTATTTAGATGAATCAGTTAAGGCTTTAACTGATATTATTAAAGCCGAACGATATAATGTTAAACGAATTTTAAATCAATATAAGTAGGTAAAAAATGAGTAAACAACACAAAAAAGGACTTCGTTATCCACCTTTAAACGAATTAATTAGTCATGTTCATAATAAATATGAATTAGTTTTAGCTACCTCTAAAAGAGCTCGTGAAATAGTTGATGGAGCTCCTCCCTTTATTCAAACGGATATTGAAAATCCAATTTCAATAGCAACAGAAGAAATTGATGAAGGAAAAATTAATTTTGTTAATCATGTAATTGATGGTGATTAGTGAAAGTAGCGCATATATTTGTAAAACAAAAGAATCAAAGAATTGATAAACCATATAGTTATTATGTTAAAAATGAAGCTGAAATAGGACAAAGAGTGATTGTTCCGTTTGGAAAAGGAAATAGATTACTTGAAGGTATCATAACTGAAATAAAAGAAAAAGATCAAAATCAAAAATTAAAAGAGGTTATTGGCTATATTGATGATACTAGTCTTATCTCTTTAAATCAGCTAAAGCTCTGTAATTATTTAAAAGAAAATACTTTTAGTCTGTTCTATAACTCATTAAATAATTTCACTGCTCCTATTAAGGTTAAAAAAAATAGTAAAGGCCAATTTAAAACTTATAAACCTAAACCAGATTATTTAATCTCCCTAATTCAAATAAAGCCAGTAAGAGGAATTATTCAAAATGCTGTAATTGAAGCATTAAAAGAAAAATCTTTAAGTTTTAAAGAATTGAAAGAAATAGTTCCAAAAGTCAGTTTAAAAACTTTAATTAGGCTTAAGGAATTAGAAATAATTGATTATGAAGAAATAAAAGAAGAAGTTTCTGATGATAAAAATTTAAAAAAAACTGAATTAAAAAAAGAATTTATTAAATTAAATGACTTGAAACTTTTTACTGATTTAATTCTAAATAATTTCAATAATCAGGAACAAATACTTATAATTTTCCCGAATAATTTTTTGGCCTTAAGATTTTATAAATATTTAAATCAAAGAATTGATTGTAGTTTTTACGATCCAAATTTTAACACAGAAGAAAATTATTTATTTTATAAAAAAGTTCTGAATGGATCAATAAAAATTATAATTTCTACTTATAAAGGGTTATTTTTAAATTTTCATTCTCTTAGAGCAATCTATTTAACCTTTACCGGGGATGAAAATTATTATGCTAATGAGGCTAATCATTTTAATGTAATTGAAACAGCTGAAAAATTAGCTGAAATTGAAAATATTCCTATCTATTTTATTGATTTTATTGATTCTGTTATTTCTAACTATAACCTAGATAATCAAAACTGGAAGTTAGGAAGAAATGAAATTTCCAGTGAATTTATTGATATTAATATAGATCATATAGATCTTATAGATGAGAATAAATCAGTTTTCTCCAAAAGTTTATTAAATTCTATTAAGGAAAATTTTAAAAATAATAAAAAGACAGTACTAGTAATGAACCGAAAAGGATATTTCAATTACTATAACTGTTCAAAATGTCATGAACCAATCTTATGTCCACGTTGTGGGAGTCTATTAAGGAGTGTTAAATCCGGTAAAGAAGTAGAGTGTCGATTATGTGGTTTTACTGGAAAATTCCCAGATGAATGTTCTATTTGTGGAAATAATAATTTTAATCAGATTCAATTTGGAATTGATCGGGTTTTAGAAGAAGTTAGTAAAATTGTTCCAGACGCTAAGATTTCGCCATATTTAAGTAATTATCAAGGTGATCTTAATAATGCTGATATTATTGTTGGAACAAGTCAACTTCTTTATACCTCTAAAATAAATAATGTTGCTACATTAGGTGTAGTCTTAATTGATATTGATTTAAATTATCCTGACTATCGTTCTCCTGAAGCTGCTTATCGATTTTATTCTTCATTATTTCAACGATATTTTGATTCGAAAATTATTATACAAACTCAGTATTTTGAAAATCCATTTCTTAATGCATTAAAAGGAGATTCGAAAAAATTTTTTCAAGAACAACAAGAATATCGAAAATTAGCAGGCGTCCCACCTTATTCTGATTTATATATGATAACTTTAACCGCCAAAAATATAAAATTAGTTAATCAGGATATTAAAATTTTCCGAGATAGACTTCTTAGCTTTGATAAAAGCATTGAAGTTCTAAAGGCCCATGCCTTAAGAAGAATAAAAAATGTTTCTCAAAAAAGATTTTTAATAAAAAATAAATCTGGTACTCTAAGAAAAACATTAAAAAAAATGTATGACACTGGAGAAATAGAAAGTTTAAATTCTAGAGTTTCAATACTGGTGAATCCGTCTAGTATTCTATAAGGAGATATTTTGGCATTAAGATTATTACGAACAGATAATGATCCCATTTTGAGAAAAACTTCAAAAGAGATTAAGAAAATAACACCTAAAATTAAAACATTAGCACAGGATATGATAGAAACCTTAGACTTAAGTAATGGGCTAGGTTTAGCAGGTCCTCAAGTTGGTGTTTTAAGAAGAATTATTATAGTTAATAATGTTCAACCTAATCCAGATAATGAAGAAGATGAAATTATTGAAACAATAGTTGCTATTAATCCTATTATATCTTATCAGGAAGGTGAAATAATAAAAGAAGAAGCTTGTTTAAGTTTTCCTGGTCAATTTGGGAAAGTCGCTAGACCTCAAAAAATTAAAGTTTCTTATACTGATTTAAATGGAGATAGAATAGAACGGGAATTCGAAGAAATGACAGCCCGTTGTTTTTGTCATGAAATAGATCATTTAGATGGTATTGTTTATTTAGATAGAGTTATTGAAGGAACTCTAAACATTGAAGAAGATGAAGAATAAAGTTATATTTATTGGTTCTTCCGAGTTTGCTGTTCCGGCTTTGGAAAAGTTAAATAAACAAAAGGATATAGAAATTCCTTTAGTAATTACTCAACCAGATAAACCAAATACTCGAGGAAATAAAGTGAAATTTCTTCCAGTCAAACAAAAAGCTCTAGATCTGGGTATTGAAGTTTTTCAACCTGATAAAATATCTTCTTTTGAAAGTCAGGTAAAATTAGAGGAATATCAACCTGATTTGTTTATTGTTGCTTCTTATGGACAAATTTTAAAACAAAATATTTTAGATATTCCTAAAAAAGGGACACTAAATATCCATGCTTCTCTATTGCCGAAATATAGAGGTGCAACTCCGTTACATTCGGCAATTATTAATGGAGATGATAAATCAGGTGTATCAATAATGTTACTGGACGAGGGAATGGATACTGGTCCTATCCTTA
>CANQNI010000067.1 GCA_947625175.1 uncultured Eubacteriaceae bacterium
GAAGGGCGCAATCAACCGCCCGACGATGCGGCACCACACCGGCTTGTCCGGCGGGGCTAAAGGTCGGAGGCTGGCGTAAAGTGTTGTTCTTCCGTCAATCGTTTGCACGACTGGGTAGCTGCAAACCTACTACCGTTTAGGTGGTGGGTAGTTGATGTTAGTCCTTTCTATAACAAAATTTTAATTTCATTCATTCCCAGAACTTTATCTGTTTCTATCTTTTTTAAATCTAAATTTTCTAAATTATCAAGATTAATATTTTGATGATTCGTTCTACAATTAATAATTAAATCCGGTTCGTCATTAAGTATTCTTATATCAGTATCAAAATTAGAGTCTTTTTGATTTTTTATACAAGTAATAATTGATGTAACTAATGGAACTTTATCTTTAAGTTCTGGTATTTCTTTTAGGCTTATTTCTAATTTTTCCTCAGAATAATTTGAATTTAAGGTAAAGTTTATAATTTCTTTCTCATTGGGCTCTAATAATAATAACCCTGTATACTTATCTTTTGCTTTAAATTTTTTATTAACTAACATAATAATCGCTAAAACTAAAGTTAAATATTGGGCTAATAATATTCCATCCCATACTCCATTTAACCCAATAAAGTAACTAAAAGCAAAAGCAACGGGAACCGAAAGAAGTCCATTTGCAAACGAAAGAATTAAAGACATGGTATTTCTCTGAACAGCAGTGAAATAATATAAAAATAGAAATGTTAATCCCATTCCTGGATAGGAAAGAGTAGTAATTCTAAGAGCTATATTAGTTTCTACTAATTCAGATCCTGATTTTTTTCCAAATATTAAAGCAAAAGCAGAAGGAAAAATTTCCATTAAGATAATAATAATGATAAGAATTCCCATCATATAAAGAATAGTTCTTTTAAATGTATAAATAACGCTTTTATTATCTTTTTGGGCGTAGAAAGTACTAATTAGTGGAACCATGGTTTGGCAGGCCCCCATAACAAAAGAGGAAACAAGAATAAGTCCCATTGAGGCTACTGACATTGCTACTATTCCATCATTACCACCATAATACTGAACCATATGGTTTAAGAAAAAAACACGTAAAGTAACTAAAAGGGTAGCAAAAGCTCCTGCTAGTCCAGTTGATAATAAAGAAGAAAGATCTTTAAAAAACTCAAAAACTTTTGTACAAATTTTAAAGTTAAAATGTAATGAATTTTCTTTATACCAGAATTGGGAAAGCATCAAAATAAATGAAGTAACATTTCCAACCACTGTAGCAATAGCCGAACCAGCTATTCCAAAATTTAAGATAGCCATAAATACATAATCTAGACCAAGATTAATAATATTAGAAAGAATAATTAAATTTGAAGCAAATTTGGGTCTTCCATCACTTCTAATACAGTAAATAAAACTACTTAAATATAATTGAAAAGGTGTCCCTATTATGAAAGGAATATAATAAGCTAAAATTAATTCTTCCATATTTTCTAATGTTGTTAAAAAACGGACTATCTGATTTAAAAATAAAAACTGAAACAACATTAAAACAATAATTAATATGGTAATTGAGACAAAAGCGACTGTTAAAATAGAGTTCGCTTCTTTTTTCTCTCTTTTTGCCATTGCTAAGGATATAAGAGTTGAAGTTCCTAAACCAAAGAGAACAGTTAGGGCAAAATATAATTGGGTTATTGGAGAAAGCAACTGAATAGCTGCCATTGCATTACTACCAAGAATGTTACCAACCATAATTGAATCAACAATAACAGCAAGATTGTTGGCTAATGAAATAAGAACAGTCGGAAAAAAATATTCTCTGAATTTTTCGTTAATAATTTTAGGATTTCTAACAAGTTGATCCATAATTTATCTCAGTTCAATGTTATTTAAAACTTTAATAATTTAATAAAATTATAAGCTTTATTTAATATTTGTTTCAAAAATTTATGCGCTAATCTATTTAATAAGATTCATGTAAATTCCTGCTATAAAAAATTTTATCATATGTAATTTAGCTTTTATCAATTTCAGTTTAGTTTAAATATTTTATTGTCGATGAATTAAATTTAATAAGAAAAAGAGAATTATTTAGAAATTTTAAAGATTTTTTTGAAATTTAAAAGAGAAACAAAAAAGTCGGAGGAACCATCTTTAAATTCCTCCGACCCAAGTTAAAGATCTATATATATAATAGCACGAATCTAATTTTGTGCAAGTATTTTTTTTAAATTTGTAAAAAAAATCTTTCTTAAATATATTCTATCGTTACAGATAGGAAAATCTTTGTTCAAAAGTTTTACAATTAAGATAAATTATAAAACAATTTTAATTATATCTTCTTTGAATTTAGTATATGGTGGATATCTAAAAGGTAAATCAAAAAGAAAACCCTTTCTAACCATACTCTTATAATGAGTAAATGTATCAAAACCAGCCTTGCCATGATAAGAGCCCATACCACTATCGCCAACACCTCCAAATCCCATATGACTGGTAGCTAGCTGAATAATAGTATCATTAATACAACCACCTCCAAATTGAACATGTTCAGTAACAAGATCCATTATAGTTTTATCCTTAGTAAATAAATACAGCGCTAAGGGATGTGGTTTTGATCTTAATAATTCAACTAAATCTTCTATATTTTCAAATTCCAGAATAGGCATTACAGGTCCAAAAATTTCCTCCTGCATTACAGGATCTTCCCAGTTTACATTAGTCATTATAGTTGGAGCTATTTGATTGGTATCTTCATTATATTCACCACCTAAAACAACTTTATTGGGATTAATTAAATTTAAAATTCGCTCAAAATGTTTTTTATTAACAATTTTTCCATAAGTTGGATCCTCTAAAGGAGTAGTTGTATATTGTTTATTTGTTTCTTTAATTACTTCCTGAATAAATTCATCTGCAATATCCTTTTGAACATAAATATAATCAGGAGCAACACAAGTTTGTCCACAGTTTAGAAATTTACCAAATACAATTCTTCGAGCAGATACTTTAATATCAGCAGAGGAATCAACTATACAAGGACTTTTTCCACCAAGTTCGAGTGTTACAGGTGTTAAATTTTCTGAAGCCTTATTCATAACAGTCTTTCCAACATTAACACTACCTGTAAAGAAAATATAATCAAACTTTTTATTTAAAAGTTCAGTATTTTCTTTTCGGCCTCCTGTTACTACTGCTATAAATTCTTCGTCAAAACATTTTTGAATTAATAATTCAATAACATCACTAGTTGCAGGGGCATAAGCACTCGGTTTAATAATGGCAGTATTTCCAGCTGCTATAGCATCGACTAATGGATCTAAAGCTAACATAAACGGATAATTCCAGGGGCTCATTATTAAAACATTTCCATAGGGAGTAGGTTGAGTATAACTACATCCTACCATTTGAGCCAACGATGTTATTACTGGATGCCGTTTAGCATATCTTTTAAGATGTCTTTTCATAAATCTGATTTCACTTAGAACCATTCCAATTTCAGTCATATAAGATGTGAAAGCATTTTTTCCTAAATCTCTATGAAGAGCTTCTTCAATTAGATCCTGATTATCTTTTATTACTCTTTCTAAAGTTTTTAGAGCATCCAAACGAAACTCAGGAGATAAAGTCCTATTTGATAAATAAAATTTTCTTTGTTTTTCTAAAATATCGTTTATATTCATTTTATCCGAAAAAATTTTTAATAAATGTAATAATACCGATGAGATAGCCTCCAAACATTAGAGCTAATATAAGAGGTAAAATATCTCCCATCATCGTTCCTTTTAAGCGTTCAAGAAATGGTCGATCATTTATTTCTTCCTCAGGCGGAGGAATAACTGTAACAATTGAATCCGGAAGTTCCTTGAAAGCATTAAAAGTATAATTTATATCGCGAAATCTTGGTTTAAGATAAAGTTTCATATTGTCGAACGAAACTTCTTTTAAAAGATCTATTTCTTTCAGGTCATCTAATAAAATAATTTCATCGTCCCAAACGTCAATAATTATATTATTATTATCTTTTTTTATTTTTAAAATATTATCAGTTCCACCAATAGAACTTATTATTCTTTCAACCGCTCTTCTATATTTCATTTATTTAAAACGCTTCTTCTTTAAAAATTTTTTCTTTTTCTGAATCAGTTAGAATAGAATTATAAAGAATTTCTTCCTCTTTTTTTAATAACTTAACTGTTTTTTCTTTATATGATTCTTCAGGAATTATATTTTTAGCTGTATCTAAGAGAATTTTGCCATGATCATATTCACATAATAAAAATCGATTTTTTCCATTACCGGTAGTAAGAAGCTGATCGATTAACAAATTACCTTTGGTCTTTTGAATTAACTCTTCCTGAGAAATTTTTTCAAGATAATTTAAAATACTTTCAAAAGATAAACAAACAATAAAGACATCATAATTATCTGTGTGTGCTTCTCTTATATGATATTCTTTATATTCATCCATTATTTCCACCTAATTAAATCAATACATTTATTAATAATTTCATCAGCAACTTTTTTTGATTCAATCATCCTGGTAGTATCAGTAGTTCCAATAATATCGCCAAAATGTACAGCTGTATCTCTAACAGATTTATAATAATTATAGCATTCCTCTATATAAGGAATTTCACTCCTATGACGAACTTCTTCATCAAAAACATAACGACCTGTTTTAAGATCTTTTTGAAAAGTTGAGAAGGTATGTCCCATTTTTCCTCCAGCTCGGTTAATAATATATTTAATATGTCCTTCTAGAGCTCTTAATGCAGGAAAACAATATTGAGAATATTCCTCACTTTCTACGTAATAATCTAAATTTATAAGTGCTTGTCTAACTAGACGTTTAATGTTATCAGGATAGTTTTTAGGAGAATATCTGAAAATATTATCCATTAAAGCATTTATATTTTTCTCATTAACATGAGTGATTGATTCATTGGCTTTCATCTCTATCTCTTTTATTTTATTTTATATAATTATATCAACCACTGAATACAATTACATTTTTAATTTGATTCTATTAAAATTTCTGATATTATAACTATTTGCACAGTAAATTCAATTTGATTTAAGATAGAACAGAAAAACAAATGGCAACTTTAATTAATAAACTCGCTCAATTTAAACATCTAACTTTAGATGAATGGGAAGAACTTATTACACAAAAAGATTCTATAAACAGAGAAGAACTCTATGAATTATCAGAAAAGACTCGGAGAAGATATTATGGAAATAAAATTTTTCTGCGTGGCTTAATTGAGTTCTCCAATTTTTGTAAAAACAATTGTTACTATTGTGGAATAAGACGATCCAACTATAATGTTAAACGTTATCGTCTAAGTAAAGATGAAATTTTAGAATGTTGTCATCTAGGATATAAGCTGGGATATAGAACATTTGTCCTTCAAAGTGGTGAGGATTTTGTATATAATACTGACCTTATTTCAGATATAGTTTCAAGTATTAAATCCTTTTATCCTGATTGTGCCATTACTTTATCTTTGGGGGAAAGAGATAAAGAAGACTATCAAGCTTGGTTTGATAGCGGAGCTGACCGTTACTTACTAAGACACGAAACAGCTTATTTCTCCCATTATAAGAAATTGCATCCAAAAGAAATGTCTTTAGAAAATCGAATGCAGTGTCTTGTTAATTTAAAAAAGATTGGATATCAGGTTGGAGTTGGATTTATGGTTGGATCCCCTTATCAAAGTCCTAAGACCTTAGCCTCAGATATGGCTTTCATTGAAAGGTTTAATCCCCATATGGTTGGAATTGGACCATTTATTCCACATAAAGACACTCCATTTAGAGATAAAACTGCAGGTAGTTTAAACGATACTTTATTCTTTTTAAGCTTAATTCGTTTAACCATACCAAAAGTTTTACTTCCCGCAACCACTGCTTTAGGAACCATTCATCCTCTTGGTAGAGAATTAGGAATAAAAGTAGGTGCCAATGTTCTAATGCCAAATCTTTCTCCCAAAGATGTTAGAAAAGATTATCTCCTATATGATAATAAAATATGTACAGGAGATGAAGCTGCTGAATGTATAAACTGTCTTTCTCAAAGAATGAAAAATATTAACTATGAGATCGTTTCTGAAAGAGGTGATTCGCTAGTTAATACACCAAATTATTTAAGTCAAAATTTTAATGTTAAATCCTAACAAAAAAGAGAATTCTAACTTGAAAGGAATGTTATGGAACAAATCAAATATGATCCTGCTTCATTAAAGGCAGAGGAATTTATTAATCATCAAGAAATTCTTGATACTTTACAGTATGCTCAGGACAATAAAACAAATCGTGAGCTTATAGACCAAATTTTGGATAAAGCCCGTTTAAGAAAGGGATTAACGCATAGAGAAGCTTCTGTTCTTTTAGCTTGTGAATTAGAAGATAAAAATAACGAATTATTTGAATTAGCTGAACAGATAAAAAAAGATTTTTATGGTAATCGAATCGTTTTATTCGCTCCGCTTTATTTATCAAATTATTGTATTAATGGTTGTTTATATTGTCCTTATCATTTAAAAAATAAAACTATTGCGAGAAAGAAATTAACTCAGGATGAAATAAGAGAGGAAGTTATCGCTCTTCAGGACATGGGACATAAGCGCCTAGCTATTGAAGCTGGAGAAGATCCAGTAAATAATCCTCTAGATTATATCCTTGAATCTATTAAGACTATATATTCCATTCACCATAAAAATGGAGATATTAGAAGAGTTAATGTTAATATAGCTGCTACTGAAGAGGAAGATTATAAAAAATTGAAAGAAGCTGGAATTGGAACTTATATCCTGTTTCAGGAAACTTATAATAAAGAAGGTTATGAAAAACTCCATCCAACTGGACCAAAAAGTAATTACTGTTACCATACAGAAGCCCATGATCGAGCTATGAGAGCAGGAATTGATGATGTTGGACTAGGTGTTTTGTTTGGTCTTGACTCTTATCCTTATGAATTTGCGGGACTTTTAATGCACGCTGAACATTTAGAAGAAGTTTTTGGAGTTGGACCTCATACTATTAGTGTTCCAAGAGTTTGTCCTGCTGACGATATAGATCCAACTGATTTTGATAACTCACTATCAGATGATTTATTCCTTAAAATTGTAGCTTGTATTAGAGTGGCAGTACCATATACTGGAATGATTATCTCTACCCGCGAATCCCAAAAGGTTAGAGAAAAAGTTCTCCATTTAGGAATCTCCCAAATTTCAGGAGGATCTAAGACCAGTGTTGGCGGTTATGTAGAACCAGAACCAGAAGAAGAAAATTCTGCTCAGTTTGACGTTAGTGATCAAAGAACTCTAGATGAAGTAGTTCACTGGCTTATGGATATGGATTATATACCAAGTTTCTGTACAGCCTGTTATCGTGAAGGAAGAACAGGAGACCGCTTTATGAGTCTTTGTAAGGCCGGACAAATCCAAAACTGTTGTCTTCCAAATGCTTTAATGACTTTAAAAGAATATATGGTAGATTATGCCTCTCCTGAAACCTATGAAGCTGGACTTAAAGCTATCGAAAGCCAATTTGATGATATAACTAATGAAAAGGTTAAGGAAATTGTTCGAGACAGACTAGTACGAATTGAAAAAGGTGATAGAGACTTTAGATTTTAAAATAAACTATGGCAGGATTAAACGAAACTCCATCTGGAGAAAGAATTCACATTTCATTTTTCGGTAAAAGAAATGCAGGTAAATCTAGCTTAGTTAATGCATTTACTGGACAGGATCTGGCAATAGTTTCTGATGTTAAAGGAACTACAACTGATCCTGTTTATAAGTCCATGGAATTATTACCATTAGGACCTGTTGAAATAATTGATACACCTGGAATCGATGATATTGGTGAATTAGGAGAGTTAAGAATAAAAAAAGCTCGTCAAGTCCTAAACAAAACGGATCTAGCAATTATAGTAAGTGATTCAACTAATCAAAATCAAAATATAGAAGCTGAATTATTAACATTAATAAAAGAAAAAGATATCCCTTATATTATTGTTCATAACAAAAGTGATTTAATAGACTTACCAAAAAAAGATATAATTGTTGAAAATAAAAGTGCTGAAATTTGGGCTAGTGCAGTTACAAAACATAATATCTTCGAATTA
>CANQNI010000068.1 GCA_947625175.1 uncultured Eubacteriaceae bacterium
AGGAGTATTACAAATATTCCGAATAAGACTATTCCAACCATTATTTATCTCCTTCACTTCGGAGTTTTTCAACTCTTTCTACTACTCCCTGAATGAATGAAAGCATAGCAAATGTTGCCCCAATAGGAACAAAAGAACCATAAATCCATTCAGGCCATTGCATAGCAGCTGATTCCTGACCTAATTGATATTGACTAATTACCATTTGAATTCCGAAGAATACAATTAGAAAACAAAAAAAAGCAGAGATAGCATACATTAAAATTGCAATTTTTAATTGAGTTTTCTTACTAAATCTATCTGTTAGTATCGATAAACCTAAATGAGCATTTCGCCTGGCAGCTATTGCTGTTCCCATAAAACTCATTAAAACAAATAGATATGTTGAGATTTCATCTGAAAAAGCTAATGAGTTATTAAAAACAAATCGAGCAATAACATTAATAAAAACAAGAAAAGCCATGACAATAACAGCAACACAGGAAACAATTCTTTCTAGTGAGGCACTAACTTTATTAATTGTTGACCAAACACGCATTTTAACCTCTCTTAATTAATTCCAAATGCTTTAATAGCTTCTTCACCATATATTGCTTTATGTTTATCTAAAACACCTTGGATTTGTTCTTTAAATGGTTGTAATTGTTCTTCTGTTAAAACATCTACTTGGATTCCTTCGTCCTTAAATTCCTGGATAATAGTTTCTTCATCCTGTTCAACTTTTTGGCGACCCCAGGCACAAGATTCTTTTACACACTCTTCTATAATGGATTGTGTTTCTTCATCTAAACTATCCCAGATTTCAGTATTAGCAATAAACAAATCTGTTTCATAGCTATAATTCCAAATAGTAATATAAGGTTGAACTTCATCCATTTTGGCGGATTTGGTTATTGAAACTCCATTTTCCTGACCGTCTATTGTTCCTTGTTGAATTGCAGTAAAAACTTCACTCCAACTCATAGCTGTTGGATTAGCTCCTAAAGCATTAAAGAAATCCATATAAACAGCTGAACCAGGAACTCTTAATTTTAATCCCTGTAAATCAGCTACTGTTGTAACAGGATGTTTACTATTAGAAAGCTGTCTAAACCCATTATGAAAGGATCCTAAATAAGTAATTCCTTTTGGCGCTAAAACTTTTTTATAATATTGACCACCTGTTTGGTCGATAGTTTTACTTGCATCTTCATAAGATTCAAAAGTCCAGGGTAGAGTAGAAACTGAAACTTTTGGTTCTATATTTGCTAGTACAGAAGTTGCATAAATTCCTAAATCTGAACCACCTGTGGCAATGTATTCAACTCCTTTAGTACTATTTCCACCAGCCAAAGTATCATTTGGAAATACGTTAATTACAATACTCCCATTAGATTTTTCAGCTACCAGATCAGCAAAGTGATTAGCTACTAAAGTATCAATCTGTGTGTCAGTTCCATTAACTGCTAATGACAAGTCCCATTTGACATCAGATGACTCTGTGTTTTCTGATGAGCTACATCCAACTAGAAGAAATAAACAGCATAGACAAATAAATACAACCCGCTGCTTAGTTAACACTTAAATTACCTCCTATTAAATTCAATGTATTATATCTAATGTAGGATGTATGATGTAAAAATTAAATAAACTCCCACAAATGTTCTATATCTAATGTAGGATGTTCGCTAAACTAATTAGATAAATACAAAAATAATTACTGTTATTCTTAGTTATTAAAATAATACAAATGAAATCGATCGTCAATAGTTTTTTTAGTTTTTGAAAAAAATTTGATTAAGATTAGGTACTAGTAAAATTATCAAAAATGTATTAAAATATATCAAGGACAGTATCCTTACATCTTTTGCTGTCCAGTCAGAAATGACACTTTATTTTATATACTTAAGTCGGAACTTATTGGTATAACAGTTTATAGTATTTAAGTTAATAATTTAAGATATTTAGAATATTAACTAAACGATACTAGAGTTATAAAGGCTAAACTTTATTGTTATACATCTTTCCAATAGTTTATATTAGATGTCATCTTTTTAAGATTAAAATGGCTAATCATCTTTTTAATTTAGTTTATTTTATGATTTATTAAGGTCAAACAACTAATCGATAGAGTATATAAAAGTAACGATTTTAATTAGGTTTAAAGGGATACAATTACCACAATGATCTTTAAACTTGGGTAAATTGAAACTCAGAGCATGGTAACTTAATCTTTAGTTATCTAAAGGAAAGGCTAATTTATTAGTTCTTTCCTTTCTCTGTTTCTCAGACCTTTTTATCAATTGTTCTGTTTTTTATTCTGAAATACATTAAATTTAACATTCAACAACGAGGTTATCATGAATATTTTATTTATCATTGGTTCAATGAGAGAAAAATCTTTTAATAGACAGCTTGCTAATAAAACAAAAGAATTAATCGGAAATAGAGCTAATATTAGCTATTTGGATTATAAGAATTTACCCTATATGAATCAGGATTTAGAAGCGAACCTTCCTGAAGAAATAAAAAATATTAAAGATCAGGTAAATAAAGCTGATGCTATCTGGATATTTACACCAGAATATAACGGTATGATTCCTGGGGTTCTAAAGAACTTATTAGATTGGCTATCTAGACCTTGGATTCCAGGGAACTATGCTTCTGGAACACCTTTAAAGGGAAAACCTGTAACATTTTCTGGAGTAGGTGGGAGAAATCAAACAAAAAGTTGTAGAGAAATGTTAAATATATTATTAAAACGGTTAGGAATGAAAGTAATGTCTGAACCTTCCTGTGGATTTTCTTTTACTCCGGAAATGCAAAAAACAGATACTTTAGAATTAACTAATGATGATATTCAATTATTAAAAGATCAGATTGACGCTTTTCTTTCTTTTATTAAAAGTTAATTTATTAGCTCATTCCAGTTTTCTGAAATGAGCTTTCTTAATAGTTAAAATTAATGAAAAATTTAATTGATAAGACGGCACTACAAAAAGCATTTATAACTTCAATTCCGACCTTAACGGGATATATTATTATGGGAATTGCATTTGGATTACTTTTAAGTGATATTGGTTATAACTTCATCTGGGCTGGTTTAATGGGTCTTTTTATTTATGGCGGAACAATGCAGTTTGTCGCTGTTGACCTCCTAGCTAATCAGGTTACCTTACTTTCAGCTGCTTTGATTACTTTCTTAATTCATAGTCGCCATATTTTTTATTCCATCTCGATGATTGATAAATATAAGGATTATGGAATATATAGACCTTATTTATTTTTTGCTCTAACTGATGAAACTTATGCTTTAGTTAATTTACCAATTGACTCAGAAATTGATAAAGTAAAATACGATTTGTATTTATCTATCTTAAATCAAATCTATTGGATTACTGGTGATATTATTGGAGCTCTAATTGGATCTTTTTCTTTATTTAATACTGAAGGAGTTGATTTTACTATGACAGCTCTATTTATAGTAATTTTTTTGGAACAACTTCAAACAAAAAGTAATATTTTTCCAGCTGTTATAGGTCTTAGTGTTTCTTGTCTTTGCTTAGTAATTTTTGGACCGGAGAATTTTTTATTACCAACTATGGTTAGTATTGTAATAACTTTATTAATCTTTAGAAAAAGAATTGAAAAAACCTTATGATTGATATTCAACATAGTGTCTTAATAGTCCTAATCATATCTTTAGTTACTATAATATTAAGAATTGGTCCTGCTTGGATATTTCCACCAGATAAGCCAACTCCAGATATCCTGGTTTATTTAAGTAAAGTAATGCCTCCTGCTGTTATTGGAATGTTAATTATTTACTGCTTTAGAAATATTGATTTTACTCAATATCCATTTGGTATATCAGAAATTTTATCTGGAATAGTAACAATAACTTCATTTCTCATAACTAAAAGTACTATTTTAAGTATTCTCTTTGGAACCATTCTTTATATGTTTATGATTCAGGTAGTATTTTAAAAGGCATTCGAACAGTTTAATTCGAATGCCTTAATTTATCTATTATTATTTTTTCTATTTTCTCTTAAAGCTTCAACTGCTTTTAAGAAATCACTCTCGATTATCTTATTTGTATTATTTAAATTAACATGGTTTCCACTTAAAACTGAATCAATATCTACTGTTCTCCTAATTGAATTGTAAGCTGCCTCAGTTGCAACAAACGCAATTTCGGCTCCCGTTGAACCAAAAAGATAATCATTAACAAATTGTTCTTTATCAAAAGATTCTTCAATAGGCATATTTTGAGTATAGATATTAAAGATTTGCTTACAGCCATCTAAGGTAGGTTTAGTTACCTCTAGAACATAATCAAATCTACCAGGTCTTTTAATCGCTTCATCAATCATATCAATTCGGTTAGTTGAAGCAATAACACAGATTTTTGAGTTATCATCCATTCCATCTAATAATGTTAAAATCTGATTAACGACTCTTGAATTGTAAGGATCAAGTTCCTGATTTCTATTAGCTGCGAGGGAATCAAATTCATCAAAATAAATAATAGAAGGAGCTTTTTTAGCTGCTTCCGTAAATATTGAACGAAGATTTTCTTCTGATTGACCAAGATACTTATTTAAAATTTCCGGACCGCTAATAGAGATAAAGTGAGCGTTAATTTCATTTGCTACTGCTTTAGCAAGTAAAGTCTTCCCGCATCCAGGAGGACCATATAATAGAATTCCCTTATGAGGTTTTATGTTATAGTAACTTAATAATTCAGGAGCAACGATTGGGAGTTCGATTACTTCTTTTACCTGTCTGATAATAGAATCTAATCCACCTATATCATTAAACGTTGTGTTAGGAATAGAACGGCCGGATTTACTCTTTATATTACTTTCTCCTCCAGATAAACCGCCAAATAAATCTGAAAAGAAATCTCCAGAACTATCCGAATTATTTTCACTAAAACTCCCATTTCCAAAAGAATCCGGATCCAAGTTATTGAGAGCATTAAAAATTCCACTAAGTGGACTTGAGGAACTAAAAATATTTCCTAAATCGCTAAATGGATTTTCAGAAAACGTATTTTTCCTTGGTTGAACACCAATTATCTCCTGATTAAGTTCTCCATTGGAACTGCTTTTATAACGGTATTCCCAATTAGGATCATGATTAGGATTTATTCTAGAAGGTAAGGTATTTAAAACTTTATCAATTCCTTGATCTGAATAAAAATGACATTCATCTATATGCTTACGTTGAGCTTCATCTTTTAAAACAGCTTTAATTTTCTCTTTATCTATTAACCAGTCACCTTTATCAAAACGTCCATAATCATACCAGTTTTTCATAGAATAGATATTATTATCTGCACTTTTATAATATATTCCATTTAATTGTGAACAGCCCCAGCCCTCTCCATTTAAACAATATTGGCCATTATTTGATATTTTTTTGTGTTCTTTTTCACAATCTTTAATATTTAAAGCTTGGAGAAGTTCAAATGAAGAAACCATCTTATTATCAATAAAAAATTCAGTTTTATCCCAATCTTTTATTCTATTGATAATTCCCCTCAATAAATTCTTTCTATTATTAATTTCATTATCTTCAATTAAAATGCTATATTCTTGATCAGTTTGACTAAAATTATTTAACTTTTTACTGTTGGTTAAAATTTCTTCAAATTTTGGAGAGTCATTTTGTTTGAATTTAATTAAAATATTCAATTTATTTCCAACTTAGATTTAATTAATTTCAATTATATCTTAATCTATTTAATTTCAAAATTTTTCAAATCAATAAATTCTAAAATTGGTAATGAATGGATTTGTGAAGATGAATACGTTCAGTATGATCATGCCCATAATCCATTTAATGGATTTACTAAACCTACCAATAATCAATCATTATTATATTTTGTCCATATGATGAATGGCATTACTGGCCAAGATTAAGTAGAAAAAGTTCCAATAGATCTTAAAATTTATAATATAGCAGGAGATCAGGATCCTGTTGGAAGCTATGGAGAAGGAGTTAAGCTGGTTTCTAATTGGTTGATACAGTCCATGATGTTAAAACAAAGATTTATCTAGGTTATCGTCATGAAATCCATAATTATAAGGATATTCATGATGAAGTTGGAGAAGGTATTATCTATTTTATGGATGAAATCATCGAATAAGATTAACAAATTAATTTCTGTTATAACAGTTAGTTTATGGGTAAATTGTAATAAGAATAATTAGAAATTTTACTTACTAAGTAAAATTAAATATTGATTTAATTAATTTATATCAAATATGAACTAATAATTATAATAGGAGTTATTATGAAAAAGTTACTATTAACTTTAATGACCATTTTACTCATGTTAGTATTAGTTGGTTGTGGTGGTACGACTTCAACCGATTCTTCTAGTGATAGTGCTAGTTCAGACGAAAAAGATTTAGCTAGTATTACAGAAGAAGTTAAAACTAAGATTAAAGATGGTGAATCAGATGTAACTAAAGATGTTCAGGATGCACTAGATACAGATTCTAATTTAGTTGGTACCTGGAAGGCTACAGATGCTACAGTTTCTGATACCCAAAAGGGTAATTATGAACTTATCTTAAATGAAGATACCAAATATAATGAATCGATCAGCTATGTTGATGCTAATGGGGCAGTAGATGCGAGTGCTCCCAATGAAACCTTTAGCGGTGTTTATCTAGTAAAAGATAATTCAATTGCTCTCTTACCTGATAAAGCAACTGTTAATGGTGAAGAAAAAACTGGTCAGGCTCTCTATGAACCTGAAGATTATGGTAGAACTTACGATTATGAAGTTAGTGGAGATAAATTAACCTTAACAAATCCTGAAACTAAAGAAGTTATTGAATTTACAAAAGGTTAAATTATTTAAATAAAAGGAAATTTATGCGTAGTTGAATTATTCTTCTACGCTTTTTTTATTCATGAAAATTAAAATAAATTTATTATTAGTAACTTTACTTTCTTTAATTATCATAACTGGTTGTAGTAATGAAAAAAATGATATTGAAAGTGATTTAATAGGGGAGTGGTTAACCACTCAGTCTAATCCTACTCAAACAGATACAATAACCAGTTCAATAGTATTTGAACCAAATGGAAATTTTACTACAACCATAGAATTAGTTAATAAAACTCCAGGTCAGGAAGAAGTTTCTGATACACAAACAGGTTATGGCACTTTTGAAATCAAAGAAAATCAAGTTATCTTAACTTATGATAAAATTGCCGGTTCCATTAAATTGCCTGTAGACTTTACTTCTGATGAACTACTTGGAATGAATACTAGTGGTGATATTACCTTTAATTATTCTGTTGATGGGGAAAAATTAACTTTAAATCAAGAAGGAACTCAATCTCAAATAATATTTGAAAAAGGAACTCTTACTTAATTTTGGATAGAAAAAAAGAAAATATAAGAATTAGCAAATATCTTAGTTTAATTTTAAGACACAAACCTTATATTGCTAATATATCCTTAGATAATCATGGTTGGGCTAACGTTGAAGAATTACTTGAAGGAATAAAACCCAAATACAATATTGATTTGAAACGACTTGAGGAAATTGTACGGGAAGATAACAAACAACGCTATAGTTTTGATTCTACCCATAGTTTAATTAGAGCTAATCAGGGACATTCAATTAATATAGATCTGGAACTTAAGGAACAAAAGCCCCCTCAAATTTTATGGCATGGTACTGGGGGAAAATCGGCTCCAAGTATCTTAAAAAATGGAATTCTTCCAATGTCTCGACAATTTGTTCATTTATCAAAAGATATTCCAACAGCAATCCAAGTAGGAAAAAGACATGGGAAACCAGTAATATTTAAAATTGATTCTGAAGAAATGTTTAATCAAGGTTATAAATTTTATTTATCGGAAAACAAAATCTGGTTAACTAATTTTATTCCACCTGAATTTATTAGTTTACAATTTTAATGGACTTTAAGAGAAAAAATCTCTTAAAGTCCATTTCTTTTTCTTTAGTCGTATTTATTGTATAATTTCATTTATACATTA
>CANQNI010000069.1 GCA_947625175.1 uncultured Eubacteriaceae bacterium
AAGCTCCCCTACAGGGCTTAAACGAGAAGCCCGCACTTCAAACGAAGACTTCGTTAAGTGCCGGGAGTATGTCACTATTAACTGATTGGTTATTTTTATCAGTGATGAGCCAATTATCTAATTGGTATTTGTTCTTATTCTTTTCTATAGTAAAGTCATTTGCTTTTAAAAATTCTCTAAAAGAAAAAGGAAGAATTTCAATAGTAATAGTTCTTCCAGATAATAATGTTGCTAATTGTCCTGAAGTTAAATAAGCGTTAGAACCAGTAATAAAAATATTGCAATTGAGTTCTACTCTAATACTGTTAACAGCTCTTTCCCAGCCGGTTATCATTTGAATTTCATCCAGGAAAATATAAAGCTTTTTTCCATCTACTTTTTTAGATCTCTCAATAAGATAATCGTATAATTGATCAACTGACCATTTACTATATTTATTATAATTCAAAATTTAACTGAACGATCTGATCTTCTAAAATTCCTGATTCTTTTAGATCATTTACTAACATGGACAGTAAAGTCGATTTACCTGCTCTTCGGACTCCTGTAATTATTTTAATATGCTGACCACCTATTGTTTCCTTTAAAAAATCGGAATACGGCTCTCTCTTAATTAATTTGGCTTTCATTTATTATTCAAAACTTACAATCTCGTTAATTTGTTTAAATCATAATTTATTTTCAATTAATTGAAACTACTTTAAATTATGGCATTTATTTTCACTTGATTGAAAATACTTTTAGAAAAATAATCTATTTTCACTTAACCGAAAATACTTTGAGTTTTTGAAATAATATTAACTAAGAATTAAGTTTTTTGAGGTAATCAACTAGAAAAATGGGCAAAAAAAAACACTGCCTAGCAGTGTGTAAATTCTAATAACCTGTTCCATTTCCTACTCCATATAAGCTTTCCCCATACATAACTTTAGCATAGGCAAGAGCTGCGAGCAGATTATGGTAACCATTATAAATATCGTCAAAACCTTCGTGATGATAATTATCGAAAGTATATGGGATAGTTTGCATCAGTCCCATAGCTTCCTGACCAACCAGTGAATTCGAATCAAAGATTTCCTGATGCGCGTTCTGATCTCCTGCTGATTCAGTATTAATCTGTCTTAAAACTTTACTAATCATATCTTCAGAAGTAGCCAAACCATTACGTTCTAAAGCTAAAACAACATACGGACGCCAGGCCTGTATATTACCCTTTTGGATTTCCGGCTTACCAACTTCCAAATTAGTTCCGACTTCAATTATTTCCTTAATCGGTTCAGTTCTTTCTTCATTAGTTACAACAGATTCAACAAGTTGACCATTGTTATAAATATTCTCCTGAGTATAGGTGCGACTTCCATTAATACCTTTTTGAAGAACAGTAGACTTGTTAAAAGTAGCATTATCATTAACTACAATTTCAGACTGATAAGGAATTGCTTCGGTTTTAACTTCTGTTTCATTAGTACCACGGGCAATAGTGATATCAGCAGTATTTGCAGTGAGCATTTCATTAAGTCCTGGTTGAACTATATCAACAGGACTTATGGTAATACCACTTTCATTTAAGACCTCAGAAATAGTATCAGCACCTGAAGTATAAGGAATCACATTACCGTCTACATTGATATTTCCACTTACCTTTTCAACTAGGGTAAGTGAATCTACCGCATTAATCGGTTCATCCAGACTCAGATTGCAGACATATTTTTCACTTTCATCAGAAGCTCTTTGAACTACCTCACCCACTGTTTCGTTTGGATGTTTAAAAACGACATTAGTTGATACAAATCCCTGTGCATCTCTAAAAGTAACTTTTACCGGATCCTGCCTTAAATACTGATAAGCAATGATTCCACTAATCGTTACAAGAAGAACACAGCCCAGAAAGATGTACATCCAGCCGCTTTTGATAATTCTAAAAGTTCTGTGTTTCATTCTCTTCTTCCAATAAGCAGTTTATAGGAAGATATTAACAAATTGTAAAAATTATGTCAACAAAATTAAAAATCGCATAAAAAAACCACCATAAAGGTGGTTGTTATGATTCTCTTATTCTTCTTCACTAACTTCTTCTTCGACAGTTCCCAGAATAATTGGTTCAGAAGCTTCTTCTTCAACTATTTCTTCTTCAATTACCTCTTCCTGAGCCTGAGCTTGAATATCTGAAATAGTTGCAACAACGTCGTCCACTGTTTCTTCAACTTCAACCGGTTCTTCTAATTCAACCGTTTCATCAATTTCTTCAATAGTAAAAGATTCATTCGGCTCAGTTAAAGTAGTTGATGAAGCTGTTTCAGATTCTGTGGTACTGGTCTTATTTTCTAATTCTTCAAATTTCTGATCTTCTGGAATGATATCTCCAGCTACTAACTGGATCATATAACCACAGAAGAAGAAAACACAAGTATAAAAGAAAGTTGGTCCAACAGAACTGATAAAAGCTGAGAGCATATCAGCAAAGCCAACATCAACATACATTCCAGAACTCATAACTGATGATAGGTATCCAACAGTGGATACGATAGCAAAAATTGTATATAAACAGAATAAAATTGCTAATACATAAAATATAATAGCAAAAACTTTGGTCTTTCCTAAAAATTTCATTTATAACTCCTTTATAAATTTACAATATTTATATTATCCATTTAACCTTAAGAATAATAAAATTTTTTCAATTTTTTAAGTCGTTATAAGCAGGAATATCAAAAAGTGAAGTAGCTTGTGTACCAGCTCTAACAATAGCTTTAGCTGTGACATAAGCAGCCAAGGTACCGGCCAGATTTAAATCAGCTTCTACTGAATTATCTGAGACGACATAGAGAGAATCCCCATCAGCTGTTGTATGAATAGGAGAGATAGCCATAGCATAGCCATCCTGTCCCATCTGGGCAATTTTATTAAGTTCTGACTTGGAAAATTTTCCATTAGTTATAACACAACCAATCGTTGTGTTTCCGGTAAAGAGATTGGTTTTATCTGATTTATCCTGACCCAGCATAACAGATCTGGTTGAGATAACCTGTTTTCTATTTTCAGAAAGAAGACCTGCTATTAACTTATTATTATCAGGAAAGTCATTTATATCACCAAAGGCATTAACGGCGATAATACACCCCATTTTGAGCTCTCCAACCTGGGCAGCGTAAATACCTAAACCTGATTTCATCATGCGGGCCGGTCCAAATAGTTTTCCTACCGTAGCCCCGGTTCCTGCACCTACTGACCCTTCTGGTGGAAGTCTACGTTCTTTAAAATTATTAAATCCATCCTCACAGGCTCTGTAAGCCATTTGGCTATCAGGATAGGCATTTTTATCCCCGATAACCAGGTCAAAGATATCAGACTGTACAACTAGTGGCACTTTACAAATTCCGGTATCAAAACCATAGCCTCTTTCAGCAAGATAAGCCATAACGCCATTGGCTGCACCAAGACCAAAAGCTGAACCACCGCCAAGTACAACGGCATTTATCTTATCAGCTACACTGAGTTCATTAAGAAGGGCCGTTTCTCTGGAAGCAGGACCACCACCGGCTATATTAAGGCCAGCAGACATTCCTTCTTCAGAAAAAACGACCGTAACTCCGGTCGCTTTTTCTAAATTTTCGGCATTGCCGATTTTAAAATTAGTAAAATTAATATCTATTTCTTTCATAATTGTTTTAAAACTGGAAGTTCCTCCCGAAGTTTATAAACTTCCTCAGGATTATAATTAATATATAAAATACCTTCATCCCCATCCAAAGTATCTAGAATGGCTCCATCTGGAGAGACAAAAAGTGAATGACCATAGGGATGAAATTTCACCTGGTCATTTTGGGCAGCGCCACATCCAAGAACAAAACACTGACTATCTAAGGCTCGAGCCTTTAGTAGAGTCTCCCAGTGTTTAGGACCAGTTACATTGGAAAAGGATGCCGGAAGCAGGATCGTGTGAGCCCCGTTTTTAGCACACTCAGTAAAGAGATGATCAAAACGCAGGTCATAGCATATTAATAAACCAAACTTTCCAAATGGGGTTTCAATGACCGTAGCTGAATCGCCTCTATTGAACCGATCCGATTCATTAGTTTTTAAGTGCTCTAAATTAACATCATAGAGATAAACTTTCCTGTGTTTTCCGAGTAGTTTCCCATCTTGTCCAAAAACAAAGGAAGTATTATAAACTTTATCGCCGTCTTTTTCAGGAAGAGAGCCTGCTACAATAATCGTCTCTTTTTCCCTGGCTAGATTACTAAAGTGATTTATATAATAATCAGTATTTAAATCAAAGTCTGTTCCAAAAGGAAAGATAAAGCTCTCCGGTAAAATAATCATATCGGTGTTATCAACTTCTTTGATTAACTCAGTAACCCGATTGAGATTATCTTCAGGATTGTTAGAGGCTTTAAACTGGATTGCTGCTAATTTCATCTGTTTCTGATTCTTTTTCACCAGAATTTACTATATCTGTTAAGGTTCCGAATTGTTCTGTTCTATCATAGAAAGGATTTTTACCTGCACAGGTCAGGCAAACAGCAATTATCTGATTATATTTTTTTCCAAAGTATCCGTGTTCTAAAGCAGCTTTACCTGCTGAAAATAATACTCTATTATCGACACGGTGATTAGCAGCAATTGAAATAGCTGAACCAATAGCTATACCCAGATCAATTGAAGCAAACGCACAGGCGTGGCAATGTTCTTGGGCTTCTGCGCAGTTACGGGCTCCACAATATTGGCAAATTTCATTAAGTCCAGAGGTTTTTGAATTTACAGCGATTAAAACTACGGCAATAGCATTAAGTAGCATTTTTCCGTCTCTGATAAAAAAAGGTTGATCTTTTTCTTTTCCTATTTTTATCATTTCTTTAGATAATTTTACAATGTCATTATCTAGTAGGATAAGTGTTCCCAGACGGTCAATTCCTTTAGTTTTAGGCGCAGTTCTTGCTGCACAGGTCATTTCCATCGCGGTATTAATAACCGCTTGTCTTTCACTTTCTGATGCATTAATAATCAATTCGAAAATCCTTTTTTTATTTTAATTATACCGCATATTGCAATGGTTATATTAACTGGTTATGAGAAAAAGAAAGACCAGACTTTCCTAAAAAAGTCTGATCAGTATATATAAAGTGTCTCATCTTATTTGCTTTCGTGTGCGACTCTATCTGTTGCATGTTTGAGTGAACTGTTTAAAACAGATAAACGGTAAGCCAAAAAACAACATTGGACTCCCAGAACCACTAACATTGATCCAAACAGGAGTGAGATAAATTCAGTCGTAAATGCCGGAGCCATAATCATAAAGAAAGATAAAGCTATCGTTAAGATTCCAAGTGCTAAAGTCCAACCCCAGTATTTATCACCAACATCCTTTAAGGCAAAAGAATTAGCGCAGGTATTAACACCCATAAAGAGAACACAGAAACTAACATAATAAGCAAAAGTACCAACTGCCATCCCAGGCATTAATAGAATTAGTCCAAGAATTATAGTAAAAATACCTAAGGTAAAACTCCAACCCCAAGCCGGGATAACATCTCTTTCTTTATAAACCATGTAAGTTTTATAAATACCATAAGCAATAAAGTAAATAGCAAAGGTATAACTCATTGCAATATAAGTTGTAACCGGGTTAAAGAATACAAATACGCCTAAACCAATAGCCAGGAGGCCAAATATTAAGGCGACCCACCAACGTCTTACTACTCCTTCTAATTGTTCCATTTTATTACCTCTTTCTTTCTTGATTTAATGGAATTTCTTTTGTGTAAAGTTATCTCCAGCGGTACTTAATATATATCCATTAAATAAAAAACAAACATTTTTTAAGAAGATTTTTGCAAATATTTTGTATTATCAGCTCTAATTTTTTTCAAAATTTGCAAAGGAAAATGTTTAAATAAAATTTAGTGGGTATATTATTAAATTGCGTATAGGAATAATTTTCTTTAATTTCTCCTCCCTCTTTTTTCTTCTACTTACTTTCTGATATCATTAGATTATGGACGAGTCAAAATATTTAATTAAAGACGAAATGTCCCAGTTGATAATACAGACAGCTAGAAAGATTGCCGAAAAAGAAGGAGCCAAGCAGGTCACTGTAAGAAAAATCCTCAAAGATTTAAATATATCCAACCGGGTTTTTTATAACCGGTTTAAGAATATTGAAGAAGTCTTAAGTTATATTTATAAGAACGTGACTAAATCACTTCAGTTAACGATTGATTTAGACTGTAACACAGCAGAAGAATATTATGATCTTCTTGTTTCAGTTCCTATTAAAACGCTTAAGAACTATTATAAAAAAACTGAAGGTCTTGAGCAGTTAATCTTTGAAAAAGATAGTCATGAGGAACAAAATATTACCTGGTGGCATGACAATATAACACAGTTACTCCAATATGGCGTTAATAAGGGATATTTAAAGGAATTTAATGTAGAAGCAGTCAGTTATATAATCTGGTGCTTTGTAAGAAGTTTCTATGCTGATGTAGTTGTTCGGAACATACCAGTCGAAGATGCAGAAAGTATCTTCAATCTGGGATTTAAAATATTTTTAGAAGGATTAAAACCTGCGGATTAATTCGCCGGTTTTTATTTTCACTATTTAGCACAAGGTGTGCTCCATGAAAATATTAGACAAAATTTACTACCGTATTCATCAAAAGTATATTAGAGCTATGATTCCGTTTTTACCGAAGCGACAGCCTGAACTAGTAGATCATTTTAGTGAAATACCTATTGAGTTAAAAGTTCGTCATATTAGTAGAGTCCTTATTATTACTAATAAGAAAGTAATAAATACAGCTCTTATTAGTGACCTGATAAACTATTTAGTCAGCTCTAATATTAGTATCTCAATTTATCAGGATGTTAAAGATGAACCCTCTTTAGAAAATGTACTAGAAGCTGCCCTCGAATATTTAAAGACCGGTTCACAGGCCATCATTGCCCTGGGTGGCTCATCAGCCATTAATTGTGCTAAATCAGTAGCAGCAAAAATTGCTTTAACTGGAATTAAAAATCCTAAAAAGACCAGTATATTTAAAGTTTTAAAAAAAGCACCCTTTTTAATTGCTATACCATTAACTGCCAAAGCAGGCTCCAATTTGACTCAGGCTCCTCTTCTAACCAAACCACTTGGAATAGAACAACAAATTGATAATTTTTATATAATCCCTGACCTGGCTGTTTTAAATCCAATTAAAACTATTCCGATTCCAGAAGAACTGGCTGCAACCTCAGGTTTTGATGTACTAACGTTTGCTATTGAAGCTTATCTGAATAATTCACTAGATAAAGAATCAGAAATGAGTCTCATTGAATCGATTTATATTATCTATAAAACCATAGAAAGAGCCTGTAAAAACGATTGTGAAGAGATAAGAGAGAAAATGACCTTTGCTGCCTCCCTGGCTTTTAGCGCTTTTTCTAAGCTTTATGCAGGTTATATTAATGCTTTAGCACAGGCTTGTCGTGAAATGTACAATCTGGATCACAGACTAATCAGTATAGTCTTACTTCCAGTAGTATTACGCTCCTATCAGCCGGTAATTAATAAAAAATTACATAAACTTGCCCTAAGACTTGAAATGATTAATAAAGATACGCCTGTTAGTAAAGGAGCAGAAATATTTTTAAATGAGATAAATAAACTCCAGGAGAGATTAGGTATTTCAGCTAAAGTAGATACGATTAAGATAGAAGATGTTCCAGTTTTAGCTTATAGAGCAGCTGAGGTTGCCAATTCGCTCTATCCGGTTCCAATCCTAATGGATAATAAAGAACTTGAACAGATTCTGTATCAAATAATTGAATAATCAAAATATCATAAAGTAGAAACGACTTATAAACTTCATATGGTTTATCAATGTCATCAACTTTAGAAT
>CANQNI010000070.1 GCA_947625175.1 uncultured Eubacteriaceae bacterium
AAAAGTAATCCCTGTGATAAAGTAGAATCTATGGGTTCCTACAGGAGAGATAATATTTCATTTTGGACTTTAGACGAATTCAATGAATTTCTTCAGTTTGTTGAAAATCCGAATTTTAAACTGGCCTATAAGGTTCTTTTCTTTACAGGACTTAGAATTGGAGAGCTAACGGCTCTTCGTCCATCTGATTTTGATTTCTCGGTTCCAAAACTATCGGTTACCAGAAATCTCCAGATTGTAGATGGACAGGAGATGTTCTTAGAACCTAAGACCAAGAAAAGTAGAAGAGATGTTATTTTGCCTCGAGATCTGGCTTTAGAGATTCAGGATTATATTAGCAGGCAATATGGGATAAAAGAAGATGACCGGATCTTTTACTACAACAAAAAGAGTTATGGGAATAAGTTAACTAAAATTTGTAAAGAACATAATTTAAAAAGGATTCGACTTCATGATCTTCGCCACTCTCACGCTTCGCTACTTATCGAGTTAGGTTTCTCGCCACATTTAATTGCTGAGAGACTCGGACATGAAAGCGTTTCTGTAACTTTAGAAATTTACAGCCATCTGTATCCTAATAAACAAAACGAAGTAGCTGAGATAATTTAAATAATAAGTATAATTAACCTAACGTAACTATCGTAAGTTTTGATTAAAGATATCAATAATAAGTATAAAAAATTTAAAGGTTCGATAAAATAGTACAATAATCTTTTTATACTTATTATTTAAACAAAAAAATTTATCGCTTTTATATTAAACGGATTATTTCAATAAAAATTAAACTATAAACGAGATTATTAATTTAAATTTAATCAATTCTTGTACTTTTTATTGTCAGTTATAATTTAAACTTTTTTGCTTAGTATCTTTGATTAGTAAAGCTATTATTATTTTAATTTTAAGCATAATTTCAAAAACTTCCTTTTTGAATAGTTTAAAACATAACTAAAAAATGGTTTAAATTATAACTAAAAGAGTTTAAATTTTAACTAAAAAAAGAGATCACAATTATACTTTATATTTAGCTTTTATACTTATTATTTCTAAATTATACTTATTATTTATATTGTTATGAGACAATATAAATAATAAGTGAAATTTAGGTTCAGTAAAAACCTTATCTTTATTATGAATTTATAAATAATAAGTGCATTTTTTATTTCAGCTTTATCTCAAAAGTTAAAATTAGTCTTGCACTTATTATTTAAAATTTTATTTTAGATCAATTGTATCTTCTTCGATCAATGCCCATACTGCTTTTCCATTTACAGTTTTAAAACTATGATGAAATCCATAATCATGAAGTAGTTTTTGAGAGATATTTAAACCTTCATCGATTATTCTTCTAACTATCGGTTCGATTTCCCTAAGATAATAATCTAGAAAAGATTCTGCCTCTTTATCTATTAATTCTTTCGTTTTAGGATATTGGGAGAGTTGGAATTTTTCGATTCCTATTTCCTCCAGAATTCTTCTCTTGGTAATTCTTTCAGGAGGAAAGATAGCCTTTAGATTATTAATAACAATTTTCGTTTGATGATATAATTCAAGATCCAGAGTTTCCTTGTTGACCCTAGTCTGTTCAAGGTTAAATTTTGAGTGTTCATCAAACCAATCCTTATCATAACGGGTGAGGAAATAATAGAGGTCACTATCATGTTTACGGAAGTAATGTGAATTAAGTTCCGGGTTAGATTCTTTTAATTCAAGAAATCTCTTTCGGTAGTGCCGGATTTTATCATCAATTCGGTTTGAATTATTATCCCTAATAAAGCGAACCGTTTTAACAGAAATGTTAAGTCTACTTCCTATCTCCTTTAAGCTTAATCCCTGCTGAATCAATTCCTGAATTTTATGATAGAACACCGTTCCATACTGAAGTATCTTAACTTTTGATAAATCATCTGATCTGGCAGAATAAATCATTCCACAATCACACCGGGCTATTACTTCAAAGTAATCCCTTTTATCGATGATATTAAAATCTTTAACAACTCTCTGGCCGTAGTGGTTGGAAGCCGGATTATAACAACATAAGCCATTTTCCTGTAAGTCAAGTTTTTTACAGGAGGTATTCATAAAATTATTAAAACTCCCACTTAGAAAATTAACAATCAGAAGAAATTTAAAAGGAATGAAATGTTTATAATAACCTTCCTTGTGAAGATAAAGATAGGTTCTTTGATAATCTTCAAACTGGTTAGAGCTCAAAAGGCAATTTTTAGCGGCTAAATAATCCTTGCCATAGTAAGAAAGTAAATCTTCATAGAGTTTTCGGGCATTCAGGCGTTGGCCCTTTAGATATCCGAAATCCCGGTAAAGCTGATCCATTCTGAGAAGCAATTCACTTAGTTTTAGACCATTGGTTTGACAAACTTCTAAAGCACTCTTAGCCAGTGCTGTTTCTGCTTGAGAACAACACTCAATAACTTTGGCGGTAAGCCGGTCCGGATTAATATAAACATATTGTCTAAAACTGTTTTCAGGATAAACCAGGGGATATTTTTCAAGATAACACAGATGCTTAGGACAAATATCAATACCTGGAAGATTATTGAGCCGGTGAAGGTAGACTTCGCCATATCTTTCTAAATCCTCTTTAGCACAGAGGGGACAATACCGGATCTCTTTAAGGTTACTATAGTAATAAGTATTAATTAGATTACTGAAGTAGAGGGCTTCCTGACTTTCTTTTCCTTTAAAGATAGCTTTGTTTAAAAGTTGCTTTTGAAGTGAAGTCAGAAAGGGGGCAATAAAAGGATAAATAGTATGGTTGTCCCGAAGCTCCTTACTATTGTAGGATCCGTTAAGTTGAGAAACCAGGTTATCAAGATAGAAGGCCAGGTAAAGATTAGGAATGCTTCTGCGTGAACCAAAGAGTTTTTCCTGACTGCTTCCATAAGGTAAACCACAGTTATAGTAATGGAACCGGGCGATAACAGAATACATCAGTTCATCCGGATAGGGGTCAGTAAAAAAGAGAAGCTGGTTATTTCTGTCTATCATTTAATTAATCCTCTCATTCCATCTTCCATTAATAGATCAGTAACCTTCATCTTTTTTTCCCTAGCCTTAGAATAATAGTCTGGCAGGGTTGAATCTTTCTGAATCCGTTTTTCTTTTTCTTTTCTTTGGTTGGATTGTTCAAGGGCCTGATCCCTGTTTAAAGCTTCCTGGAGGCACTTTTGTTTTAACACTTTCAGTTCTGTTCCAGCACCAAAATCTGCTATAACCTCTTTAGCAATCTGACTAAAATCTTTCTTTTTAAGATAAGCAAAGCAATCCATACTACTTAGACTATCCTCTAAAAGCTGGAATACTTCTTCTTCAAGGGCAGCCTTCTTCTGGAGCTGATACTTAATATATTCATCGTCTGTATTATCTTGAATACGCTCAGCCAAAGTGGTACTATTGTTCAACACACTGAAATCGAGGTCTTCGTAGCTCTCAATTACTTCTCTATTATTTTCGCGGATAGCCTGAAGTAAGTTTTGATAGGTACTAAAAACCTTTCGGGAAACCTGGTGAATTATTTTAGGCGTGATTATTTCATCAGGGTTATCTAAATCAACAATAAGCGATCTCTGGACCGCTTTAAAAAGAGTCGTTACGAAGGCCAGAATTCCCTGTGTTTCTTCATAAAAAGCCTGTTTTAACTCTTGTGTTAAAGGTGTGAATGTTCTGGTAAGCTGCAGTTCCCACAAACTTTTAATTAAAATGTTCCAGTCAGTACTATCTTCTTTAATCCGGTCCCATAAAATAAGGCCCTCAGAATTAAATCGTCTTTTCGAACGAAGATTTAAATCGGTTATCTTCAGAAATTTTGGGGTTCCTATAAAGTAGATAGGGACTTTAAGATAATTAATCATTGAAACAAACAAATCACTCAGTTCCTGACTGTCTTTACCATCCTGAATTAAAAACTGGACTTCATCTATGAGGATTATTCCTACACCGAATTTTTGAATGAGATTACGAATAGTTGAAATCATAGTATTAAATGAATGATTATTGATAATAGCCTGTCTTTCATAAGTGTTGGTATTTAAGGCTTCATCAAAAGCCTTAAGAAGCTGCCTGCAGAAAGTGGAGGTTAAAGCGTTATGGGGACAGTCCACTTTAAGGTAGGTAATCTGGGAACGGGTCATCTTTCTTCCTTTATATTCTGTATGAAAGATCACCTGGGGAAGGTACTGGACCAGTCGTTCTATAGTAGTCGTTTTTCCAATACCACTAACCCCCAAAAGTAACCTGGTGGGGCAGATGGACTTTGCAGGTTTTTTCAGATTTTGGCCGAACTCCTGGGATGAAATGAGCAGATCCGGAAACTTATTATTAAGGCGCATTAGTTTCAGGTCTTCATACTTGTAGGGATTCCGGTCAACATAGCCTTCACAGAGCATCGTATAAATATTAGAGTAGATTTCCTGGTGAATTTCCAGCGGGGCAAGAAACTCATCAATTACTCCTAATCTTATTAACCTCTCATTTGAATCCAGTAGCCTGTCTTCCTCTTTAATCATTGGCTGGTTAAAGAAGAGTTCCATAATCTCCTGGGCACTCTTCATTGGTGGAAGCGCTTCAATATAGGGGTTGCCGTCATATCTTTCAACACCGGTTTTTCTATAAACAGCTTTTGCAATAGTCATAATTATTCCTGCTTCCTTTCTGCTTTCTTTTGTGCAAGAAACTTCTCTCTTTGAATATCATAAGCCGACTTTTTCCGAGTAGTTTCTTCTTTTGAAGAAGCTGCGGTCTGGGTTGTAATGGATTGTTCTAAAGTACTGGTTCTGTTTATCTCCTCCCTTCTCTTTTCCTTAAGATTCTTTAAGTTTTTTCGCTTTTGAGCTCTGGAAGCCCTATTTTTCTTATTAGCTTCTTTAGTGATCTTTTCGATGTTTCCTATCATCCTCTCCCTGGTAAAAGTGGTTTCTTCTTTAGTGACTCTCCTGTTTTCCAGGTCATAAAAGCTGATAACAGAAACTTCACTAAGTTTATTCTTAATCTTAAGCGGATAGAAAGTGTTTCCATCACTTGCATAGATAAAGTTAATGTTATTCTGGTCATAGGCAAACTCAATGCGCTTGTCTAAATGATTATTTAAGAAACGATTAGTAAGTTCATCAGAAGCAATATAATAATTATTATTAAAGCGAATTCCTTTCCGGGTTACTTTGCGTTCTACTCTAGGTAGAAGAACATAGCGAAGCTGGTTAAGGTCGGTTACTTCTTTATGAGCTCCGAGACCATTCTCATATCCCCACTGCCAGAGCTCCACCGGAGTCGGATTTACCCCATCCTCCTCCATTTCCAGAGTTAACGGATAATCAGTTATTGGTTGATGGTTAAAATAAAGGGTCATTTCTATTAGCACCCTGGTTAGTTCCTCAAGAGTCAGAGTTGCTTCTATCCGGGAATCTTTAACTCCGCGCTCACCCTCTCTCTTTGAATCAGCCCCAGGTAGAAATTGTTCAACTACCCGCTTATAATCCGAATGCTTGTGTTCAATATTGGATTTTTGCCTGGGATAATAAGGAGCTGTTGATTCCAGCTCAACTCCATAGACATTAAACAGATTTTTTATCCAAACAGTTTTAGCTCTCCCGTTATCAATAACCAGGTTTTGGGGAAGTGTTTTAGAGGGCCAGTCTTCAGGTTGAATGGCAATATTATAATCAGCACAGAATTCAACCTTGTCCCGGGCGGTATTAATAATAGTAGCTGCGCTTGTTTCCCAGGATTCGTTTTTTAAAGTAACCAGGAACCCTGTTACCATTTTAGAAAAGGTATCAATTGTGCTGTAAAGTAAAGGTCGTCCGAGTGGCTGGGAACGGTCAAACTGGGAAACAACCGTTACATTCAGATGGGTAGCATCCATTTCATAGCGTTTTCCGGGACCGGTAGTCCGGGATAAACTGCTTCCCCTGTCAATCCGAATATTATTGTTATAATCCCTCTTTCCAACAAAATCTTCCCTATCCTTGGCTCTGTTCTCTCTTTTTTTGATCCAGTAATAAAATTGAGGATAGGTAGGCTTTTCGTTTTCTGGTAGTGCAATGCGTTGAGTTCTACCATCAGGTAGTCTAACCTCTCTAGTGTATTCATTTTTTATTAAGGCACTAAAGGTATTCTTATAGGTTTTGTGTTTTCTTAGATGCTCCTTCTGATAATACTTTTCAAAGAGGTCTCTTTCTTTTTTAGTAATCGGGATTCCTAAAGTATTATTCCTTCTCTTTCTCCCCTTTTTATCCCCTTGCTTCTGGAACCCACTTCTTTTATGGTATTTTGGAACAACTGAGTTATAAGTCATCCCGCCCCTAAAGAAACTGGTTATTAGTTTCCGGACTCCTGATTCTGAAAGTTCTAACTCTTTCGTTAAAATTTTAATAATTTCTTTGCGTCTGCTTTTAATTAGAAAGGCCTCTCTGGTATCTTCACTGTTCCATAAACGGTTGAGCGCATTAAAATATTTTTCGGCTTTGTCTTTCTGGTTTTCAGTCAGATTCTCCTGTGTACTAATATCCCTATAAGTGTCGGGAATTTCATAGAGCAGGCCTTCATTTAAATCAGTAATTAATTGTGAAGTTAATTTGTTTTGAATAGCCTGTTTTGGATTGGAATTAATAAGAATAAAATAGGTTAGGTCTTTTCCACTTTTAATAACCCGAAATACTTCCTCCCCCCGCTGGTAAACGGCCTCATTCTTTAAAATATTCATGGTTTTCTCCTGACCGTTCTCTCTATTGGAATCATCAGATCGACCTTAATCTCTTTATGGGAGACCAGATAATAAAATATCGTAAATCCTTGTCCTGGTTCTAACAAAAAGAGATCTTCAAACTCCCTGGTAAAAGAATAAATACTCTCTTTTCTCTTTGAAAATTTCTCTTTAAAACAGTTACAGAGAAGACCGAATTCTATTTTATTAGCAGCAATAGAACCCAGGTCTTCCCTGTAATAATATTCACTCAACATAACAAGGTTTTCAGCTAGTGTCAGATTAATATCTTCTTCAGTTATTATTCTGTAGAGAACATCTTTTTGTCTCCAGTATTCTCTTTCAATACTGAGTTTTTCTAAAACTCTTTTGTCTTCAAGGTCAGAACTATACTTGACACTATAGACAACAGTCTTATCCGTATAAGTAACTAATAAATCTGAAGTCATAATAATGAATTCCTTAGTTCGCTGGTTAATTGGGTGAGAAAAATTAAGCTGGTTGGCGATGAGATAAGTTTTAGAAAAAGGCAGAAGAGGAAATTGTTCTCTGATATCAATAACATTCTTTAAAGATTCAACTATACGGAAAGTATAATATTCAAGATCAGAGAGAAAAAGGTAATCTCGGTCGATAAGAATTCCGCGTTTTATAAAATTTCCACCAGTTGAAGAAAAATCAGTAAATCTGAGAAATGAGGAATAGTTTTTTCCGGCTCCCTGTCCTAAACCGGCTTTAAGTTTGTTTTGATCTGATTGGGATAATTTGATGGGATTCAAGACTTTTCCTGTTGATTTTATTAATAAATATTATAACATTTTTTCACTTTTTATTTATATTTTAGTACTTTTTATTTATAAGTTTCCTTTATTATTTATACGTTTCACTTATTATTTTAACAATGCACTTATTATTTACATTGTCTCACTATCAAACCAGACATTTTATTATCAGTGGATAATAATGTTAATCTAGTAGATCAAAATTTTTCTTTAAATACTTC